>NZ_JAOSHO010000706.1 GCF_025917275.1 Pseudomonas agronomica
TCCGCCAATTCCAGTTCATTGAACACCCGTACGCCATGGCGCTTGAGCAACGCCGCCGTCACGCCTTCGCCCTGCACCTTCACGCCGCTGAAGGTGCCATCGTAAGTCAGCAGGTTGCCGCAAGACGGGCTATTGGCCTTGAGCACAGCGATCCGGATGCCGTGTTCGCGCACCAGATCCAGTGCCTGATGCGCACCCGACAAAAACTGCACGGTCACGTCCTCGCCGTCGGTGGTAATCACCGGCGCGTCGCCATCGAGCACCTGCACACCCTGCCCACCGGGAATCTCCGCCGCCGCCCGAGGCGTGGGTAAACCGCCGGCGACTTCCGGGCACAGGGGCACGATCCGGCCCTCGTCGAGCCATTGCTGGAGCTGGTCGAAGAGGCCACTGGCGCCACCGTCGTAGCGTACGCGGTGACCGAGCAGGCAGCGGCTGACGAGGATTTTTTCCATATTCAGAACAACTCGTTGCCGCGGCGTCGGAACCAACCGGTCAACGACAGGCGATCACGGGTGGCCGGCAGGACTTCATGGGGGATGTCCCCGGAGAGAAACACCACCAGGCAGCCGCCCGTGGGCACCACGTCATGCTCAATGCCTTCGTCCAGGTACATGCGCAGTTGACCACCGTGCTCCGGCAGCCACGCGTCGTTGAGATAGAGCACCGCCGAAACCATGCGCCGGTCGTCATCCCGGAATCGGTCGACGTGCTTGAGATAGAACGCACCCGGCGGATACAGGGCAAAGTGGCTTTCGAAATCCTCCAGGCCCAGGAACAACCCTCGATTCAAGGCTTCGCGCAGGCTGTCCATCAACCCCAGGTAACGATCGCAGGCGTCGACCTGGCCGGGCTCGATCCACTGGATGCGATCGCCCCGGATACCCTCTCGAATTTCTGAAAACGGCCCGCGCCCGACGGCGGCCGGGGCCAGTTCGCCTTCAACGGCGCGCTGGCGGCATTCAGCCGCCAGGGCACGCGTCAACGCATCCGGCAGGAAGATGTTCTGCCGCGACCAGCCGCGCTCGGCCAGGTCGTCGACGATACGTAACAGCAACGGATGATCAGAAGGTATTTGCATGGCGCGCATAGTATTCCTGTGCCTGCAAAACCGACAGCGCCGCGCAGCAGATCAGCCCGCCAGATAGCACCGCCGTACGAACTTGATACGAATTCTCGACAAGTTCCCGTACCCCACGGAGAATAGTCCGCTGCTGACAGGAGTCCCTATGCGCCGTTTGCTTTTCTCACTGTTGATGTTCTGCGTTTTGCCCGCCTGGGCAGACAGCTACGACCAGTTGTACAAGGTCGCCGGCTGGCCGGAACAGCGGGCGCATTTCAATGAAGCCTTGAGCGCCGCGCAGCAGCGTTACCAGAGCAGCCTGCCGCCGGCGGTGTTCCAGGCGCTGGTGAACAACAGCAACCAGCGTTTCGCGCCCCAGGCCATGGATCAACGGGCCGAGGCCCAACTGCGCAAGAAACTGGCCGACCCGGACCCAGCCCTGAGCTTTTTCCAGACGCCGCTGGGCCGCAAAGTCGTTGCGGCCGAGCTGCTTGCCACCCGCCGCGATCAATTGGCGAAGAACGCCAAGGGCCTGCCGAAGATGCAAGCCAGCGACAACCGCCTGCTGATCATCGGCCACCTGGCCCAGGCCCTGCCCGCCCGCGAGGCCGGCGCCGAAGTCAGCCTGGCGATCGCCGGCGTGGCCGCCGACAGCTTGAGTTCGATGATTCCCGGCCTGCTCGGCGGCGGCCAGGCCCAAGGCATGCTGAACGGCCAGCGCCAGCGCCTGATGGACCAGATCGGCGCGGACCTGAACAACACGCTGCTGTACGTCTACCGCGACCTGACTGACACCGAGCTGGAAGAATTCTCCACGTTCGCCGAGTCGACCGAGGGGCAGGCGTATTACCAGGCTGCCCTGGCGGCGATTCGGGCGGGGTTGGCGGTGGGGCAGAACTTAGGGCAGTAGTGCTTCAAAATCGCTATCGCGAGCAAGCTCGCTCCCAC
>NZ_JAOSHO010000707.1 GCF_025917275.1 Pseudomonas agronomica
GGAGCCCGCTCACACGTCGAGTGGCTTACAGGATATACCGCGACAGGTCTTCGTTCTCCGCCAGTTCGCCCAGGTGGCTGTTGACGTACTCGGCGTCGATGCGGATCGGCGCTTCGTCGTGGGCGCTGGCCAGGTCGCCGGCACTGAACGAGACTTCCTCCAGCAGGCGCTCAAGCAGGGTATGCAGGCGACGGGCACCGATGTTTTCGGTCTTCTCGTTGACCTGCCAGGCGATCTGCGCCAGGCGCTTGATGCCTTCGGGCGTGAACTCGATGTTCAGGCCTTCGGTCTTGAGCAGCGCGCAGTATTGCTCGGTCAGCGACGCATGGGGCTCGCTCAGGATTCGTTCGAAATCTTCCGGCGACAATGCCTTGAGCTCGACACGGATCGGCAAGCGGCCCTGCAGCTCCGGCACCAGGTCGCTCGGCTTGCTCAGGTGGAACGCACCGGAAGCGATGAACAGGATATGGTCGGTCTTGACCATGCCCAGCTTGGTGTTGACGGTGCAGCCTTCGATCAGCGGCAGCAGGTCGCGTTGCACGCCTTCGCGGGACACATCGGCGCCGCCGACATTGCCGCGCTTGGCCACCTTGTCGATCTCGTCGATGAACACGATGCCGTGCTGCTCGACCGCTTCCAGGGCCTTGGCCTTCAATTCTTCTTCGTTGACCAGGCGACTCGCCTCTTCATCGCGCACCAGCTTCAGCGCTTCCTTGACCTTGAGCTTGCGGCTTTTCTTCTTGCCCTTGCCCATGTTGGCGAACAGGCTCTGCAGCTGGTTGGTCATTTCTTCCATGCCCGGCGGCGCGGAAATGTCGACGCCAGCCATCTCGGCCACTTCGATCTCGATCTCCTTGTCGTCCAACTGGCCTTCGCGCAGGCGCTTGCGGAACAGTTGACGGGTGTTGGAATCCTGGGTCGCGGCGGAGTCCGCGTTGAAACCCATGCGCGCGGGCGGCAGGAGCGCATCGAGGATGCGTTCTTCGGCGGCGTCTTCGGCACGATGGCGAACCTTGGTGATTTCCTGTTCGCGCAGCAGCTTGATGGCAGCGTCGGCCAGGTCACGAATGATCGATTCGACGTCGCGGCCCACATAGCCGACTTCGGTGAATTTGGTGGCCTCGACCTTGATGAACGGCGCGTTGGCGAGCTTGGCCAGGCGACGGGCAATCTCGGTCTTGCCGACACCGGTCGGGCCGATCATCAGGATGTTCTTGGGCGTCACTTCGACGCGCAGTTCTTCAGGCAACTGCATCCGGCGCCAGCGGTTACGCAGGGCGATGGCGACGGCGCGCTTGGCATCGTCCTGGCCGATGATATGGCGATTGAGTTCGTGGACGATTTCGCGGGGAGTCATGGACATAATAGTTGGCGGTCCTCAAGCGGGAGTCTGGGCCTGGACGGGCTTACTCCGCGAGGTCCTGCTCCTCAATGGTCTGGGTGTGGTTGGTGAAGACGCAGATGTCGCCGGCGATGCCCAGGGCTGTCTCGACGATTTCGCGGGCCGACAGATCGGTTTTCTTCAGCAGTGCGCTGGCGGCGGCCTGGGCGTAGGCGCCACCGGAACCCATGGCGATCAGGCCGTCCTCGGGCTCGACGACGTCACCGTTGCCGGTGATGATCAGCGAGGCGTCCTTGTTGGCAACCGCGAGCATGGCTTCGAGGCGGCTCAGGGAGCGGTCGGTACGCCATTCCTTGGCCAGCTCGACGGCGGCACGGACCAGATGGCCCTGGTGTTTTTCAAGTTGGCCTTCGAAACGCTCGAACAGGGTGAAGGCGTCGGCGGTGGCCCCGGCGAAACCGGCGATGACCTGGCCGTGGTACAGGCGGCGGACTTTCTTCGCGTTGCCTTTCATCACGGTGTTGCCCAGTGAAACCTGGCCGTCGCCGCCCATGACGACTTTGCCGTGACGGCGGACTGAAACGATGGTGGTCAAGGGAAGAGTCTCCACGCAGCGGGGCGAAAATGCCCGGATGGAACTCATATGGGGGTGGCGTGGGGTTTTTCAA
>NZ_JAOSHO010000708.1 GCF_025917275.1 Pseudomonas agronomica
CTGACCCAACACATCGGCCCGAACTACCTGGGCGGGCAACTGGACAGCGACGCCCGCACCGCCATCCACCTGACCCACCGTATCGGCGCGCTGCTGGTGACGGTCGTGCTGCTGGGGCTCGCCTGGCAGTTGAAAACGGTGGGCATGACCCGACTGGCGGGCCTTGTCCTCGCGGCACTGGCGGCACAAATTACCTTGGGAATAAGCAATGTCGTGTTTCATCTGCCGCTGCCGGTGGCGGTGGCCCATAACGCCGGGGGCGCGGCGCTGTTGCTGACCCTGGTGCTGGTCAATTATCACGCCCGTACCAGCCTGGTCCGGGTCAAGCATCAGGTCCCGCTGCGCTGGCGCTTCAATCCGCATAAGCACGGCGTCGGGCCCATCACGATAAAAGGAGAGATGCCATGGCAACCTTGACCGGTGAACGCCACAGCCAGGCGATCTGGCGCGACTACCTGGAGCTGACCAAGCCGAAAGTGGTGGTGCTGATGCTGATCACCTCGCTGGTCGGCATGTTCCTCGCCACCCGCGCCGGCGTACCGTGGACGGTCCTGGTGTTCGGCAACCTGGGCATCGCGCTGTGCGCCGGCGGCGCGGCGGCGGTCAACCACGTGGTGGACCGGCGCATCGACGCGGTGATGGCCCGTACCCATAAGCGGCCATTGGCCGAGGGCCGGGTCTCGCCGGCCGCGGCCCTGACCTTCGCCCTGGCGCTGGCCGTCGCCGGCCAAGCCATGCTGCTGATGTTCACCAACCCCCTGACCGCCTGGCTGACCCTCGCCTCACTGCTCGGTTACGCCGTGATCTACACCGGCTTCCTCAAGCGCGCGACACCGCAGAACATCGTCATCGGCGGCCTCGCTGGCGCCGCGCCGCCGCTGCTGGGCTGGGTCGCGGCCACCGGTCATGTCAGCGCCGAACCGTTGCTGCTGGTGCTGATCATCTTCGCCTGGACCCCGCCGCACTTCTGGGCCCTGGCGATTCATCGCAAGGAGGAATACGCCAAGGCTGATATCCCGATGTTGCCGGTGACCCACGGCGAGCACTACACCAAGATCCATATCCTGCTGTACACCTTGGTGCTGCTGGCGGTGAGCCTGATGCCGTTCGTGATCCAGATGAGCGGGTTGATCTACCTGGTCTGTGCGCTGGTGCTGGGCGCAAGGTTCCTGCAATGGGCCGTGGTGTTGTACCGTGGCAGCCGGCCGCACGCGGCGATCAATACGTTCAAGTACTCTATCTGGTACTTGTTCCTGCTGTTCATCGCCCTGCTCGTAGACCACTACTTACTGTTGAGCCTATGACTCGAACTCAGAAAACCGTCTTCATCCTCGCGGCCGTGATCGCACTGATCCTCGGCCTGACCATCAACAAGGTGCTCTCCAGCAAAGGCCAGGGTGACCCGACCGCGTTGATCGACGCCGGCATCATCCTGCTGCCCCAGAGCCGCAACCTGCCGGACGTGAAAATGACCGACCAGGACGGCCAGCCCGTGGCGATGGACGGGTTGAAAGACAAGTGGAGCCTGCTGTTCTTCGGTTACACCTTCTGCCCGGACATCTGCCCGACCACCCTCGCCCAACTGCGCCAGATCAAAAGCGAACTGCCGCCCGAGGCCGTGGCCAAGTTGCAGATCGTGCTGGTGAGCGTCGACCCCAACCGCGACACGCCCAAGCAACTCAAGCAATACCTGGGCTACTTCGACCCGCAATTCAAAGGCCTGACCGCCGCCTCGGTGGAAGACCTGCAGAAACTCGCCAACGCCGTGAGCATTCCCTTTATTCCGGCGGACACCAGCAAGCCCAACTACACCGTCGACCACAGCGGCAACCTCGCCGTGATTGGCCCGGACGGTACTCAGCGCGGGTTTATTCGTGCGCCGTTGAATAACCAGAAGTTGGTGGCGCAGTTGCCGGAGATGCTCAAGCGCAAATAACGGGGTAGCAACGAGACTCGCTCCACCTGCAGAAGCTGTATAGGAGTTGTGAGCTGCGTAGGAGCTGCGT
>NZ_JAOSHO010000709.1 GCF_025917275.1 Pseudomonas agronomica
CTGGGCCATGCCTTGGGCCTGGGCGATTTCCAGCGCCGTGGAGCACACCTCATCGACCTGCTTCAAACGGTCATTGACCACCGAATGCACGCCCCACGCCACGGTCAGTCGGCGGGCCGCTTGGAGGTTCGGCGTCAGGTTGAGGATCGGCACCGTCGGCCGCTCCCGCGCCGCCCGCAGGCTTGAACTGCCCGACTCGCTGTAGTTCACCAGCACCGCCACCGGCAGGACGTTGCTGATCCGGCGGATCGCGCAACTGATGGCGTCCGACACCGTGGCCTCGGCTTTCGGCCGGCTGACGTCCAGTTGCGCTTGGTAGTCCGGGCCGTTTTCCACCTGGCGGATGATCTTGCTCATCATCTGCACCGCTTCTAGCGGGTAATCGCCCGACGCGGTTTCCGCCGACAGCATCACCGCATCGGCACCTTCGGCCACGGCGTTGGCGACGTCAGTGACTTCGGCGCGGGTTGGCGCCGGGGAGAAACGCATCGATTCGAGCATCTGCGTTGCCACCACCACCGGTTTGCCCAAGGCACGGCAGGTGCCGATGATGGTCTTCTGGATCTGCGGCACGCTCTCGGCCGGGACCTCGACGCCAAGATCCCCGCGGGCAACCATGATCGCGTCGCTCAGTTCAGCGATCTCGCGCAGTTGGGTGACGGCCGATGGTTTTTCGATCTTGGCCATCAGGAACGCCTTGTCGCCGATCAGCGCGCGGGCTTCGCGGATGTCTTCGGGACGCTGCACGAACGACAGCGCGACCCAGTCCACGCCCAGCTCCAGGCCGAAGCTCAAGTCGCGACGATCCTTGGCGGTGAGTGGGCTCAGGTCGAGCACGGCCTGGGGCACGTTCACGCCCTTGCGGTCCGACAGCTCGCCGCCGTTGAGCACCTCGGTGTCGATGGCGTCGTGGTGCTTGGCGACCACGCGCAAGCGCAACTTGCCGTCATCCAGCAGTAAGTCCATGCCCTGCTCCAACGCCGCGATGATTTCCGGATGGGGCAGGTTGATCCGGCGCTGATCGCCCGGCGTCGGGTCCAGGTCCAACCGCAGGGCCTGGCCGCGCTGCAGCAAGACCTTGCCGTCGGCGAACTTGCCCACCCGAAGTTTCGGGCCCTGCAAGTCCATCAGGATGCCCAGCGGGTAATTGAGTTGCTGTTCGACTTCGCGGATCCACTGGTAGCGCTGGGCGTGGTCGGCATGGTCGCCGTGGCTGAAGTTCAGGCGAAAGATGTTCACGCCGGCCTGCACCAGTTCGCGAATGTCATCGATGCCACGGGTGGCGGGGCCGAGGGTCGCGAGGATCTTGACCTTTTTATCAGGCGTCATTTTTCGGGTTCTCGAGGATCAGGATGGCGCGGAAGTCGTTGACGTTGGTGCGGGTCGGCTCGGTGACGATCAGCGCGTCCAGCGCGGCGAAGTAGCCGTAGCCGTTGTTGTTATCCAACTCGTCGCTGGCGCACAGGCCCAGCTCGGCGGCGCGACGATAGCTGTCCGGGTTCATGATTGCCCCGGCGTTGTCCTCGGAGCCGTCGATGCCATCGGTGTCCCCGGCCAGCGCATGGATGCCAGGGTGGCCCTTGAGGCTGTCGGTCAGGCTCAGCAGGAATTCGGCGTTGCGCCCGCCACGGCCATTGCCGCGCACGGTGACGGTGGTTTCACCACCGGACAGGATTACGCACGGCGCCGCCAAGGGTTGGCCATGCAGGGCGATTTGCCGGGCGATGCCGGCGTGGACCTTCGCCACTTCCCGGGATTCGCCTTCCAGGTCACCGAGGATCAACGGGCTGAAACCGGCCTGGCGTGCTTTCACGGCTGCGGCTTCCAGGGATTGCTGGGGGCGGGCGATCAGTTGGAAATGACTACGGGCCAGGCTCGGGTCGCCGGGCTTGACGGTTTCCGATTCCGGGCTTTGCAGCCAGCTGCGTACGGAGGCGGGGATTTCAATGGCGTAGCGCTTGAGAATCGCCAGGGCCTCGGCTGAGGTGCTGGGGTCGGCGACGGTG
>NZ_JAOSHO010000071.1 GCF_025917275.1 Pseudomonas agronomica
GCGGTGATTATTGGGCGTCTTGCGCCGCCGCTTCTTCAGCATCCTCCGGTGGCGCGCCATAAGGCTTGCCAATCTCGACCCGGTCAGCCTTTACCCAACCCGTATAGTCCTCACCATCCTTGGCGATGAAATTCACCTCCAGCCATGATTCGTCCTCCAGGCTGGAATAGACGGTGAGGAAATCGCCCGGTATGACAAAAATCTTCTTGTTGGCACAGGCTTCATCCGGCGCTTCGTGGAAATGAACGCGCCCGGTGCCGATGACCTTGCCTTGCACCGAAGGATGGAACTCAGGCACTGTTCCCGAGAGTTTTTCCGCCAGGGCCGAGCAGTTAACATTAACAGCGGCCTGGCTCAGGCTGCTGAACAGGGCTAGGCACAACAAGCTTGCACGCAGATGCATTGGCGGATTCCGTCTGGATGGGTGCCGTAGGATATAAAGTCCGGAACGCTCGGGGAAGAGACTTATCGGCATTTATAAACGGCTGTGTGGGGCCAAACCATCAGACCTTCAGGCCGCAATGACATGACAGACACAGAGACGGTCTTGGCCGACTGGGAACTCCTTGAACTTGAATGGCACCAAGGTTTCGCGTTCATGGATGACGTGCTTCTGGGCGATGGGCGCGTGCCAGACGTCTACATCATGCTCAGCCCTGAAGGCGCAGGACCCGGCGCGATAGCCCAACGTGCCAATGAGGGTGGGTTTGCGCCCTCGCCGGTGCTGCCCGGCCAGCCGGTATGGCGGCATCGACGCAACCCGTGGGTCTTGCGCGATGCGTCGCACGATTATTACCTGCTGCCCGGTTACCGAGAGCACCACGGTTACCACGCCCTTCAGGCCCTGCCTTTTCGGTTCGACCGGGGTCTGGAAAGTCTCGGCCACCACTACTGGCGTGACGAAACCAGCGCCTATTGGTTCGGCGAATACGCAATCACCGAAATCCGGCAGGCACGGCCCGACAGCCTGGCCCTGTTGCCATCGTCGCCCGCCTCGCTGGCTTCAACCTCTGCGCTGTTCAGTGACGGGGCGAGCATCTTCCTGCACGGAAAATTCATCGCCGCCGCCACCGCTCGGGTGCGGTACTGCAACCATCCGTCTTATCGGATGATCGACGGGCAAGTCTACAAGGGCTTCAAACCCTTGCATCAAAAGGACGGCACACCGCTGCCGATCGCAAACCCCGACGACTTCCACATGCTCGCCCAACGCTGGGGAACCGATGGACAGTCGATCATCGTGCAAGCGCAGCAAGGCTCGAGCATTTCGTACGACTACTTCTACCGCATCGACAATGCCGACCTGGCGACCTTCACCGTGCTTAACGAACGCTACGCCAAGGACAGTCGACGAGCCTACTACCTGACGGGGAAAACCATCCGCTACGTCGGCGACTTCCGCCTGCTCAAGTGTTGGCAGCCGATGTTCGATGAGTGCGGCCGCGTGGTCAGCGCCAGCGAGTACGAGGATGACTATTTTGCCGTGGACGACAAATTCGTCTACGCCGCCGGGACCCGCTTGCGTGACGCCCATGGCCCGAGTTTTCGCCACTTGGGGTTCGATTACTACCGAGATCACCAGTACATCTACCAACGCCAGAAACGCCTCGATGTCGACGCGGAAAGTTTCGTAGTGGCCCAGCTCTATCGCAATGGCCAGGATTACTCCCCCGTGCTGGCAGGCGACAAGAACGGCCCGCTGGGTTCTGGCGGAATAATCGATGCAGCCATGCAACAAGCCTGGGCACCCTATTTCGAGGCCCATCCGCAATTACAGGATTATTGGTGGCACCGCTTGCAGGCAAAGGCTGACGCCGCGCAAATATCTTCAGAAACGGCGCCTTTACGAGCCATCGGCCTCGGCTTCGAAGTGGGCCGCCAAGTGCATTTTCATGGACGCGTGATCAATGGGCTGGACGCGGCGAGCTTCAAACTGCTGGACACCCACCTGTGCGGCGATGCCCATGGCCTCTACCTGATCCCGTTTCATAACGCTGAAACGCAAGTGCCCGAACGGTTCTCCACGGAGCCTGCCGAGCACTTCCGCTCACTCGGCGGGCCCTATCTGACCGACAGCAAAACCGTGTTCTGCCACCGTATTTTCTATCATCCCCCCGAACCAATCCGTAAGGCCCACGCGGCGACTTTCGAGGCCTGTGGACATGGCTGGGCCAAGGACCGGGAAGCGGTGTATTACTACGGCGAGGCGAAAAGACGGCTCCCTCCCGCTGAGACCCGCGTGCTCGGTACTTATGCCGTCAGCCCTGCCCTGATCTTCTCGGAAGGCAAGTGGCTGGATGTCGCGTTCGACCCGGAAGAAGTCCGCGTGCCCCATCCGGATTTCCTGCAACTGGGAACACGCAAGTTGTTCTGCCACCGACGCCCGCTGAGCGCCAAGCGTTTTGACCTGGCCACCCTCGAATTCCTGACCGAGCGCTATGCCCGGGACAGGCATCGGTTCTATTACTACGATGGCTATGCAACGTTGACAGAGGTGGATGAAGCGGATTATCGGGCATCCCTTGGACAGCCGGTGGCCGGCGCTTAGAGATTGCACTCGTACTGATATTCGAAGGGGAAAAATACGGTATCGACCACCAAGGAGAACGGTGCGTCGATAAGCAGGAAAGGAATCAGCTTTCCTTTGGACGTGCCCACCAGCCACCAGTCGAAGCGCAGGCCGATGTAGGGGCATCTGTGCTTGTCGTAGTCCATCCGCATCGCGGTGGCCATGCAGCCGCTCAAGCTGGTGATCAGGATCAGTAGAATTGCTTTCCGTAGCACTTGATGTCCTTGTTGGTTTTTGCAAAGCCCGCGTAGGCCACCTTGGTTGGAAACCCCAGCGATGGATACGAAGGCGCATGGTTGTATGTTTTGCATACGCACAAGAAAGCCGATCTATCTGATCGGCTTAAATACCCGAATCAGCCAGGATACAGGGTCTGGACGGAGTGATTCGAACATTCAAGTTTGGTCAGGAGCATCAATCCTTGCGTCAGGTCTTCGAAGGTTGGGCCGCCGAGACAAAGCCGAATGCCGGCCGCCTGGTCAGTGTGATCGACCATGACCGATTCTGGCGCAGTCACTTTGATACCAATC
Organism: Pseudomonas agronomica; assembly: GCF_025917275.1. Lineage (GTDB taxonomy): Bacteria > Pseudomonadota > Gammaproteobacteria > Pseudomonadales > Pseudomonadaceae > Aquipseudomonas > Aquipseudomonas agronomica. The sequence goes on from NZ_JAOSHO010000071.1 coordinate 3,100, forward strand.
GCGGCAGCCGCTGTGGCGAAACGATCGGCAGCGTCGCGGGGCATCGGTAGCCAGACGTGAAAGGCGTCCGGATGCCAAACAAGCCCGGCCGCGCCGAACAGCGAAGCGGCCAGGTCTGCTCGGCGTCGCGCTTCATGGCGCAGGTCCTGGGGGATCGATGCGATAACGCCACTGGACAGCCACTCCTCCACCACCGCGCAGGACAATGGCGACGGGGTCATTGGGACATCCTGCAAGATTGCCTGCGCAGCGGCATTCATGCCGTCCGGTAGCGTGAGCATGCCAATCCTCAGCCCGGGACCGATGGATTTGGACAGCCCGTTGACGTGCAAGACTCTCTCGGGCGCCAGCGTCACGAGCGCAGGTTCAAGTGGAGGTCCTAAAGCGTAGACGCCGTCCTCGATGATCCAGGCCCCCGACCGTCGACAGACATCGACGATAGCCTGCCGTCGCGCCGTGCCCATCGTTGCCGTCGTCGGATTGTGCAGCGTCGGGGTGAGATAAACCACTTTGTCTGCACTTGATGCGAAACCATCGAGGGCGTCCGCAAGCGCCTGCGGCAGCATGCCTTGCGCGTCGATCTCGACACCTCGCATCCGGTAACCCTTGCGCCGGGCCAGGGCAATCGCGCCGGGATAGGTGATGCGTTCTGTCAAAATCACCCCCTCAGGACCGCAGGCAATATCGAAGGCAAGGGAAATGGCCTGGCGGGCGTTACTTGTCAGCGCCAGATGGGACGGCTTGACCACTATGCCGAGCATTTCAAGCCAGCGGGCCAACAGACGGCGATGCTCCAGATGCCCGGCGGGTGGTGAGTACAGGTTGAGATGATCGGTGTCGATCTTGCGCGCAATACCGGTCAGCGTCCGCGCCAAAAGACCGGCCGTCAGCATCGCCGGGGGCACGTTGGACGAGAGGTCGATCTGCCGATCCTCATGTGCCTGACAGATCGCCACGAACATGCCCCGGCCCTTGATGCTGCGCACCAGACCCCGTCGCTCCAGCGCCGCATAGGCTTTGGTCACCGTGCCAAGACCAATCTGCAACTGCCACGCGAGGTCTCGATGGGCAGGCAGACGGTCGCCCCCTTTCAGTCGCCCCTCGATGATGTCGTCGGCCAGGGCGAGCACCAAGCGCTCGGCGACACTTGCCTCGACTTCTGCAAGGCGGGGTATCCAGGGCGATTGCAGACGCATTGCTACCCTCCAAATCGATTAATAGTGTCGCGTGACACTATATAAATAGCCATAAAGTGTCACGCATATTAGGGTATTTCACGAAATCAACCTTTCACCATCAGCCTGGCCGCGATGACGGGGCGAGGCAGCGGAGCGTCCGATGTTTAGCCATGTGACCGTGGGCACAAATGATCTTGAGCGTGCAGGCGCTTTTTATGACGCGATCCTCGCGCCACTCGGTCTGAAACGACGAGTCGTAGTGCCTGATGGCGGTCCGGCGGCGCTTTGCTGGGTCACCGCTGAGGCGCCTCTGCCGCGCTTCTATGTCTACATCCCTGCCAATGGCGAGCCATCGTCGATCGGCAACGGCAGCATGGTCGCCTTCCTGGCGTCCTCTGATAACGCCGTGGCGCTGGCCCACGCTGCGGGACTTGCCCATGGCGGGACAGACAAAGGAGCGCCTGGGCCGCGTCCTCACTATGGTGACGGCTATTTCGGTGCGTATCTTCTCGATCCCGATGGAAACAAGGTGCATATCGTTCATCGCGCGGATCTGCTGCAACCATGAAAAAAAACCACGCTTTACAGCGCAGCGGATCGCCGCATCCATTTCATGGGTTGCGGTATCCATTCCAAGGAGCCGCTCAATGATCGGCAGCCCGATCCTGCTCGCCTTCGGCACCTATATCCTTGCCGCTGCAAGCCCAGGCCCCAGCAACATGGCAATCATGGATGTGGCGATGCGTGATGGTCGCACGCGCGCCCTGATGCTGGCGTCCGGCGTCATCACCGGCTCGCTCTTCTGGGCGATCCTGGCAGCCACGGGTATCAGCGCCTTGCTGGCCGCCTATGCCCAGGCGCTGTTATTGATCAAGGTGGTCGGCGGTGTCTATTTGCTTTATCTCGCGCTGCGTGCCGGCAGATCCGCCATGCAGTCGACTGCGGACCGCGCCAGCACGGTGGCAGGACAGGCGCCGCGTTACCTGTCGCTGTACCGCCAGGGTGTCCTTATGCATGTCAGCAATCCCAAGGCCATCATGTCCTGGATGTCGATCATGTCGCTCGGACTCCGCGAGGACGCTCCAGCGGGCACCTTATCGGCAATCATCGGTGGTTGCGCAGTGCTCGGCGTCATCATATTCGGCGGCTACGCCATCGTTTTCTCGACCGCCACGATGATTGCCTGCTACGCCCGCTCAAGGCGCTGGATCCAGGGGCTTTTCTCGGCGCTGTTTGGCGTCGCGGGATTGAAGCTTCTGGTCTCGACAAACTGATGCCGCAGTGTGTTGAAACCAATGTGCCAGGCGATGGGCCTGGTTCCACTTCAAGGCAGGTCGGGCGAGCCAGTGTCGTTACACAGGTGAGGAAGAATGTAATGACCCATGTGATTCATATGGTTGACGTATTCGGCGCAAAAGCCCTGAGTGGAAACCCACTGGCGGTGGTCATGGACGCCGACGCATTGCAGACAGATGACATGCAGCGCCTGACGCGCTGGCTCAACCTGTCGGAGACAGCCTTTGTGCTTTCGCCCACGCATCCGCAGGCGGACTACAGGCTGAGGATTTTCACGCTGGACAGGGAAATGCCATTTGCTGGACACCCGACGCTGGGAAGCTGCCATGCCTGGCTTTCGACCGGACGGGCGCCGAGGAATGAAACGCACATCGTCCAGGAGTGCGGTGTGGGCCTCGTTACCATTCGCCGTGAACAAGGACGGCTTGTCTTTCGCGCTCCCCCACTGCTCCGTTACGGTGCTCCGTCGAAGGTAGAATTAACCGAGGCGCTGCAGTGTCTCGGCATTGAACCAGCTGAGGTCGTTGACGCGGCGTGGATCGACAACGGTCCCGGATGGCTGGGAATCCGCCTGGCTTCGGCAGAGAAAGTCCTTTCCCTGCAACCGGCCCGGAGCTGGCCACGCAGAATCGACCTCGGCGTCATTGGTCGTCACGCCCATGGCGATGCCACCTTCGAAGTTCGCGCCTTTTTCAGCGATCACCTCGGTGCCGTTGTCGAAGACCCGGTTACAGGCAGCCTTAATGCCTCACTAGCACAGTGGTTATTCGACACAGGTGTGGTTGAGCAAGACTACGTCGCCGCCCAAGGCACCCGCCTCGGTCGCCAAGGGCGCATTCATGTGACTCGCGATGGTGCAGGCCAAATCTGGATCGGCGGCGAGACACGTACTCAGGTTGAAGGCCGGATTAGCGCAGGGTGAGGGACTGGTTGCAGCAAGTGTCTATACGGCAGCGTGGGGATTGAGCATTTGCTGACGTGTTTCCGGCGTATCTCGCTGGACAGCTTTGGTGAACCATTCGCATATTCTGAATATCATCGAAATCACCGGTTAGTTTTGCGCAGGTTTTACGCGCACACAAAAAAGCCGATCTATCTGATCGGCTTAAGTGTCTGATTCTACTCAGGAAATATGGTCGGGACGGAGTGATTCGAACACTCGACCCCTAGCACCCCATGCTAGTGCGCTACCGGACTGCGCTACGCCCCGACTAGGCGTGAATCTTGTTCCGCTTCTCAGCGGAACGCTCAGGAATATATCGCAAGCTTTTGAAAACTGGAAGTATTTAAAAGCAGAAATTTATTTCTTGAGCACCACCAGCACATCTTCAAGCTCGGCGATCATCTGGCGGATCATTTGTTTGTACTGGGTTGTGTCGTCCTTGGCCTCGTCACCGGAGAGGCGCAGGCGCGCGCCGCCGATGGTGAACCCCTGGTCGTACAGCAGCGCGCGGATCTGCCGGATCATCAGCACGTCCTGGCGCTGATAATACCGGCGGTTTCCGCGGCGCTTGACCGGGTTGAGTTGAGGAAACTCCTGCTCCCAATAGCGCAGCACGTGCGGCTTAACCGCACACAGCTCGCTGACTTCACCAATGGTGAAGTAGCGTTTGCCTGGGATGACGGGTAGCTCGTCGTTATGACTTGGTTCCAGCATAAGCCTCAACTCGGGCCTTCAACTTCTGCCCTGGACGAAAGGTGACCACACGGCGAGCCGTGATCGGGATTTCTTCTCCCGTTTTCGGATTGCGGCCAGGCCGCTGGCGTTTGTCCCGAAGGTCAAAATTGCCGAAACCCGACAACTTGACCTGTTCGTTGTCCTCGAGAGCGTGCCTGATTTCTTCGAAAAACAGTTCGACCAATTCTTTGGCCTCCCGTTTATTCAGGCCCAACTCCTCATACAGACGTTCCGCCATCTCAGCTTTCGTCAGAGCCCCCATACGTCACTTCCTTAACGTGGCGTTCAACCTGTGTTCGAGCGAGGTGAGGATATTCTGCGTTGCGGTATTCACCTCATCGTCATTAAGAGTGCGCGATGGATGCTGCCAGGTCAAGCCGACGGCAAGGCTTTTTCTATGAGGATCAATGCCTTTACCCTGATACACGTCAAATAGCCTGAGGTCCGTCAGCCATTCGCCTGCATTTTCACGAATTACTGCCAGGACAGCACTGGATGCGACGCCGACATCAGCCACCAGGGCCAGGTCGCGACGCACTTCAGGAAAGCGTGACAACTCCTGGAATTTCGGCATTTTTCCTTGGGCGACTTCGGCCAGGATAAGCTCGAAAACGAAGACTGGACGGTCGAGCCCCAGGGTCTTGGACAATTCAGGATGGATCGCGCCGACGTAACCGACTTCACGACCGTCTCGCTCGATGCGCGCGGTCTGGCCCGGATGCAGCGCCGGATGCTTGCCCGGTACGAAAGTGAACGCGCCGAGCGCGCCGGCAAAGCCCAGCACCGCTTCCACGTCAGCCTTGACGTCGAAGAAGTCGACGCCATCACGGCCTTGTGCCCAGCCTTCCGGCAGGCGGCTGCCGCAAACGACACCGGCCAGCATCGGCTCTTGCTTCAAGCCGTCCAACTGACCTACGAAGCGCAGGCCGCTCTCGAACAGCCGCACGCGATCCTGCTGGCGGTTCAGGTTGTGCTGCAACGACTTGACGAGGCCCGGCCACAGGGACGAACGCATGGCCGCCATGTCGTTGGAGATCGGGTTCGCCAGCAACAGCGGCTCAACGCCCGGACTGAACAGTTCGAACTGACGCGGATCGATGAAGCTGTAGGTGATCGCTTCCTGATACCCACGAGCCACCAGCAGGCGGCGCAGCTCCGGCAGCTCGCTGCGGGCCTCGGCCTTGGCTTGCGGGGCCAGGCGAGCCTGGGGATAACGAACCGGCAGGCGGTTGTAACCGTACAAGCGAGCCAGTTCTTCGATCAGGTCGACTTCCAGGCTGATATCGAAGCGATGGCTTGGCACTTCAACCTGCCACTGCCCTTCCCCATCGGCACGGATGGTCAGGCCCAGCGCGCTGAGCAGACGCTCGACTTCGGCTGGGGCCATTTCCATGCCCAGCATCTGGGTGATGCGCTGGGCACGCAGGGTAACCGGTGCAACTTTCGGCAGATGTTGTTCACTGACGGTCTCGACGATCGGGCCAGCTTCGCCACCGGTGATTTCCAGCAGCAGGCCAGTGGCGCGCTCCATGGCTTCACGTGCCAGTTGCCAGTCCACGCCACGCTCATAGCGGTGCGAGGCGTCGGTGTGCAGGCCATAGGAACGAGCCTTGCCGGCCACCGCGATCTGGTCGAAGAAGGCACTTTCAAGGAATACATCGCGAGTCGTCGAAGACACGCCGCTGTGCTCGCCACCCATCACGCCAGCAATCGCCAGGACTCGGGAATGGTCGGCGATCACCAGCGTATCGCTGCGCAAGGCCACTTCCTGGCCGTCGAGCAGTACCAGTTTTTCGCCTTCTTCGGCCATGCGCACGCGAATGCCGCCGTTGATTTCGGCAAGATCGAACGCGTGCAGTGGTTGACCCAGTTCAAGCATCACGTAGTTGGTGATGTCGACAGCCGCGTCGATGCTGCGCACTTCGGAGCGACGCAGGCGTTCAACCATCCACAGTGGCGTCGGCTTCGACAGGTCGACGTTACGGATCACGCGGCCCAGGTAACGCGGGCACGCTGCCGGCGCCAGAACCTCGATCGAGCGCACTTCATCGTGCACGGCGGGTACAGCGATGATTGCCGGACGCGTTACAGGAGCGTCATACAGCGCGCCCACTTCCCGGGCCAGGCCGGCCACCGACAGGCAGTCGCCACGGTTCGGGGTCAGGTCGACCTCGATGCTCGCGTCGTCCAGGCCCAGGTATTCACGGATGTCCTGGCCCGCCGGCGCATCGGCCGGCAGCTCCATCAGGCCATCGTTGCCTTCGCCAATCTGCAGCTCGGCCTGGGAGCACAGCATGCCGTTGGACTCGACACCGCGCAGTTTGGCTTTCTTGATCTTGAAGTCGCCCGGCAGTTCGGCACCGATCATGGCGAACGGAATCTTCAGGCCCGGACGCACGTTAGGCGCACCGCACACGACCTGGAACGTTTCCGCGCCATTGCTGACCTGGCACACCCGCAGCTTGTCGGCGTCCGGGTGTTGCTCGGTGCTCAGCACCTCGCCCACCACCACGCCACTGAAGGCACCGGCGGCCGGCGTCACGCTATCGACCTCGAGGCCGGCCATCGACAGGCGAGCAACCAGCTCGTCCTGGCTCACCTGCGGGCTTACCCAGCCACGCAGCCATTGTTCACTGAATTTCATCCTGCTCTCCTAAAGGTTCGTTACGACTAGCGAAATTGCGCGAGGAACCGCAAGTCGTTGTCGAAGAACAGACGCAAGTCGTTCACGCCGTAACGCAGCATGGCCAGGCGCTCGACACCCATGCCGAAGGCAAAACCGGAGAATTCTTCCGGATCGATCCCGGACATGCGCAGCACGTTCGGGTGAACCATGCCGCAGCCCATGACTTCCAGCCAACCGGTCTGCTTGCAGACACGGCAACCTTTGCCGCTGCACATCACGCATTCCATGTCGACTTCAGCCGATGGCTCGGTGAACGGGAAGTACGAAGGGCGGAAACGCACGGCCAGTTCCTTTTCGAAGAACACCCGCAGGAACTCTTCGATCGTGCCTTTCAGGTCGGCGAAATTGATGTCGCGATCAACCAGCAGGCCTTCGACCTGGTGGAACATCGGCGAGTGGGTGATATCGGAGTCGCTGCGATACACACGGCCTGGGCAGACGATGCGGATCGGCGGCTGCTGCGATTCCATGGTGCGGACCTGTACCGGCGAGGTATGGGTGCGCAACAGCATGTTCGCATTGAAATAGAAGGTGTCATGCATCGACCGGGCCGGGTGATGGCCTGGGATGTTGAGCGCCTCGAAGTTGTGATAGTCGTCTTCGACCTCAGGGCCCTCGGCAATGCCATAGCCGATGTGGGTGAAGAACTGCTCGATGCGTTCCAGGGTCCGGGTCACGGGATGCAGGCCACCGGAAGTCTGGCCACGGCCAGGCAGGGTCACGTCGATGGACTCGGCGGCGAGCTTGGCAGCCAGGCCTGCCTCCTCGAACAACGCCTTGCGCGCATTGAGGACCTCTGTGACACGTTCCTTGGCGACGTTGATCAGCGCACCGACCTGCGGACGCTCTTCGGCCGGCAGGTTCCCCAGGGTCTTCATCACCTGAGTCAACTCGCCTTTCTTGCCAAGGTAGTGAACCCGGATTTGCTCCAGGGCATTGATATCTTCAGCGCTTTGCACAGCCTCTAGTGCTTGAGCGACCAGCGCGTCCAGGTTTTCCATGTACAGACTCCAGATACAAAATAGGGGAAGAGCTTTAAGGCTCTTCCCCTATTTATGACGTTTGACACCTGGGCCCGCAGATGCGGACCCAGGTGACTGCCGGGGGTACTTAAGCCAAGGTGGCTTTAGCTTTCTCGACAATCGCAGCAAACGCCGCTTTTTCGTTCACTGCCAGATCAGCCAGAACCTTACGGTCGATCTCGATGGACGCTTTTTTCAGGCCAGCGATGAAACGGCTGTAGGACAGACCGTTAACACGAGCACCAGCATTGATACGAGCGATCCACAGAGCGCGGAACTGACGTTTTTTCTGACGACGGTCACGGTAGGCGTATTGGCCTGCCTTGATTACCGCTTGCTTGGCAACACGGAATACGCGGGAACGCGCGCCGTAGTAGCCTTTAGCAAGTTTCAGAATTTTTTTGTGACGCTTACGGGCAATGACGCCACGCTTTACACGAGCCATGAGTTACTTCCTCTATTCTTGATCCAAAAATTAACGAAGGCGCAGCATGCGCTCGACTTTTGCCACGTCAGACGGATGCAGCAAGCTGCTACCGCGCAGTTGACGCTTACGCTTGGTCGACATTTTGGTCAGGATGTGGCTCTTGAAAGCGTGCTTGTGCTTGATACCGTTAGCAGTTTTCAGAAACCGCTTAGCAGCACCACTTTTGGTTTTCATCTTTGGCATGTTCGGATACTCCGCATTCAGTTGATAAACATAATCGCAAGGCCTGCCGTGCCCTGTTGATTACTTCTTCTTTTTCGGGGCGATGACCATGATCAGCTGGCGTCCTTCCATCTTAGGATGCTGTTCGACCGAACCGTACTCGAGCAGGTCTTGTTCAACCCGCTTGAGGAGTTCCATCCCCAGCTCCTGGTGGGCCATCTCACGGCCACGGAATCGCAAGGATACCTTGGCCCTGTCCCCGTCACTCAGGAAACGTACCAGGTTGCGCAGTTTTACCTGGTAATCCCCTTCCTCCGTCCCTGGACGAAACTTGATTTCTTTTACCTGAATCTGCTTCTGGTTTTTCTTCGCCGCGGCAATCTGCTTCTTCTTCTCGAAGATCGACTTGCCGTAGTCCATCACCCGGCAAACGGGCGGGACTGCGTCGGCGGAGATTTCCACCAGATCAAGCTTGGCTTCTTCAGCAATACGAAGCGCTTCATCAATCGAGACGATGCCAATCTGCTCGCCATCAGCGCCAATTAACCGAACCTCGCGTGCCGAGATATTCTCGTTGATCGGGGCTTTCGGTGCAGCTCGTTTATCTTGTCTCATTTCACGCTTAATAATAATTACTCCGAATCTGGGCGACCACGCCGGGAAACCGCTTGCGCGAGAAACTCAGCGAATTCGGCGACGGGCATCGAGCCCAGGTCAGCACCTTCACGAGTACGCACAGCGACAGTCTGCATCTCGACCTCCCGATCTCCAATAACCAAGAGAAAGGGAACCTTGAGCAAAGTATGCTCGCGGATTTTAAAGCCGATCTTTTCATTTCTCAAGTCGGACTTGGCACGAAATCCGCTTTGGTTGAGAGTTTTTTCGACCTCAGCGGCAAAATCTGCCTGTTTATCAGTGATATTCATGATCACTGCCTGGGTCGGCGCCAGCCACGCGGGGAACGCGCCCTCGTAATGCTCGATCAGAATCCCGACGAAACGCTCGAACGAACCGAGGATCGCGCGGTGAAGCATGACCGGGTGCTTGCGACTGTTGTCTTCGGACACATATTCAGCGCCCAGACGGATCGGCAGGTTGAAATCGAGCTGCAAGGTACCACACTGCCACACGCGACCGAGGCAATCTTTCAACGAGAATTCGATCTTCGGACCGTAGAAGGCGCCCTCGCCTGGCTGCAAGTCGTACGCAAGGCCCGCACTATCAAGGGCTGCGGCCAGGGCGGCCTCGGCGCGATCCCACAGCTCGTCGGAACCGACGCGTTTTTCCGGACGAGTGGACAGCTTCATTTCGACTTCGGTGAAGCCGAAGTCGCGATAGACGTCCATGGTCAGCTTGATGAAGGCGGCGGATTCGGCCTGCATCTGCTCTTCCGTGCAGAAGATGTGCGCGTCGTCCTGGGTAAATGCCCGCACGCGCATTATGCCGTGCAGCGCACCCGATGGTTCGTTACGGTGGCAGGCACCGAACTCGGCCAGGCGCATTGGCAGTTCGCGGTAGCTCTTCAAGCCCTGGTTGAACACTTGCACGTGGCAAGGGCAGTTCATCGGCTTGATGGCGTAGTCGCGGTTTTCCGACTGGGTGGTGAACATGTTGTCGGCGTAGTTGGCCCAGTGCCCGGATTTTTCCCACAGGCTGCGGTCGACTACTTGCGGCGTCTTGATTTCCAGGTAGCCGTTTTCACGCTGGACCTGACGCATGTACTGCTCAAGCACCTGGTACATCGTCCAGCCGTTCGGGTGCCAGAACACCATGCCCGGGGATTCTTCCTGGGTATGGAACAGGCCCAGGCGCTTGCCGATCTTGCGGTGATCGCGCTTCTCGGCTTCTTCGATACGCTGGATGTAGGCCGCCAGTTGCTTCTTGTCCGCCCAGGCAGTGCCATAGACGCGCTGCAACTGCTCGTTCTTCGCATCGCCACGCCAGTAGGCGCCGGACAGCTTGGTCAGCTTGAAGGACTTGAGGAAACGCGTGTTCGGCACGTGCGGGCCGCGGCACATGTCGACGTATTCTTCGTGGTAATACAGGCCCATGGCCTGCTCGTCCGGCATGTCTTCCACCAGACGCAACTTGTAGTCCTCGCCACGGGCCTTGAAGACTTCGATGACTTCGGCGCGCGGGGTGACTTTCTTGATGACGTCGTAATCTTTCTCGATCAGCTGCTGCATGCGCTGCTCGATGGCCGCCATGTCGTCCGGGGTGAAGGGACGCTCGAAGGCGATGTCGTAATAGAAGCCTTCGTCGATGACCGGCCCGATGACCATTTTCGCGCTTGGATACAGCTGCTTGACCGCGTGGCCAACCAGGTGAGCGCAGGAGTGACGAATGATCTCCAGCCCCTCTTCATCCTTGGGCGTGATGATTTGCAGCGTGGCATCGCTGTCGATGACATCGCTGGCGTCGACCAGCTTGCCGTTGACCTTGCCGGCCAGGGTGGCCTTGGCCAGGCCTGCACCAATGGATGCGGCGACCTCGGCTACGGAAACCGGGTGATCGAATGAACGTTGACTGCCGTCGGGAAGAGTAATAGTTGGCATGGCGCCTCCTCTCCTAGTGGTGACCCCTACCAAAGGTCACGTGGGTTGGGATGAGCCAGTACAAGATCCAGTCCAGGCCATTCAATGACGAACGCCTGCCTTACAGCGGCAGGAGCCTTGCGGCCAACCGGGAAAACCGAACCAGAGTGACTGGGATTCAAATCAGGGTTAATCGAACATTTGCCGCCACCGGGACCTGTCGTCATCCGGCGCCAGAGAAATACCCGAGCCCGGCATCCTAGCACAGATGAACGGTCATCGCCGCCTCCGGATGGAAGCGCGCGTAAACTCACGTTTTTTATGCCAAAGTGCTGAACCGAAGCGCCTGCAACGCCTCAGATAACAAGACATCGACCCCAAAGGAGCATCCTCGCATGCGTCTGAATACACTACTGGCAGTAGTCGCCCCCCTCGCCCTGCTGCTTCCGCTGGCTGCCCACGCCGAATGGCCAAAGGGCGAGCGTGAAAAATACATGGCCCAGTGCACTGAAGCGGCCACACCGCAGATCGGCGCAGCAGCGGCCAAATCACACTGCGCCTGTGGCGCCGACGCGATCAAATCCTATCCGGCCAGTGACATCCAGGCGCTGATGGACAACAAGGCCACCCCTGAATTGCAGCAGAAAGCGCTCGGTCAAATCGCCAAATGCAAGGCCAATCCACCTGCGAAAAAATGAATAATCGGTACCGCGCAAGGCCCTCGGCGCCGATAAAAAGGTCCGAATAAACGCTTTTTCGTACGATTTTTTCAGGTTTTTCAGCTTTTTTTATCGTCTTTACTTTCGGCTGAAAGCCTTTGAAACCGGGGCTTTCAGCCAATCCGGACGATAGAGAAAACACGACTGATTGGCAAACAGCTCGTCCGGGGGGCTCCCAAATCGAACATTTCGACTATGATACCCGGGTGTGCCCAGTTGGCCTGAGCAGCACAGTACACTGAAAATATATGTTTCTTGGAGATACACCATGTCTAATCGCCAAACCGGCACCGTTAAATGGTTCAACGATGAAAAAGGCTTCGGCTTCATCACTCCTCAAGGTGGCGGTGACGACCTGTTCGTACACTTCAAAGCTATCGAAAGCGACGGTTTCAAAAGCCTGAAAGAAGGCCAGACCGTTTCCTTCGTGGCTGAGAAAGGCCAAAAGGGTATGCAAGCTGCACAAGTTCGCCCAGAGTAATTTCCCGGTGCGCTAAAAAAACCCCGTCCAAGTGACGGGGTTTTTTATGGCCGGTCGAAAACCGAATCAGCCGCAGTTCACCCGATTGATCACCAGGTTGGCATCGGTATTGAGGTTCAGGCGATCGGAGCGGTACTCAAGGGTCACCATGTCGTTGGGCTTGAGAATACGAGCAATCTGCGCACCCGCACGAGTCCGTGCCTGCTCCAACAACTCCGGCGAGGCCTTCTTGCCGATCGCAAACTCGGCAGACTTCGCTTCGCAGCGGTCATGACCGGTCTCGGCCGCCGCAGGTTCGAGGGTCGATTCAGAGGTGCTGCTGCAACCGCTCAACAGCGCGACGGCCAGCAAAGTACTCAGTGACGCGAGCTTCCAAGGCATGAAGCCTCCTTTTTTGATTGATAAACAGAGAGCGTGCGACAACCCAAACGGGGCTTGGTTTCAGCACCGTTGCCATCCGTCGGGGCAAAGCTGGCAGTTTGCCTGAGCCCGCGCCCCTGTTCAGCCCGCAATCGTGACTGGATATGAACGCGGCTCAATAAACGTCGATGTAATCGAAAGGCGGATTCGGCCAGTTGTCCTTCAATGCGTTGTAGATCTGCATGACCCAGACCTCGTCGCTGGCAGCGACCCGGCCGACGTATCCCGAGCCCTTCGCCCAAGTCTCGAGCCGAAACCGCAAGTCGCCGATATCAGTGCCACCGACCACACCCGAAGACAAATAGGCGATACCGTTCTTGGTCACGCGCAGCTGCGTATGCTCGTCGTCACTGGCCGAGGCCAGCAATTGACGAACCGCCTCGACGGTGAGACCGTCAGGAGCATTCAAATCGATCTGCATGGCGGGGCTCCCTTGAAAAATAAAAAGACGAGTGTCGCACAGCCCTCCCCCGATGCCTAAGTCGCAGTGCCAAATCCCTGGCAAAAATGTTTAACTCAGCCTACCGACCTCCAACTCGCGAGCCCTACCATGAGCACCGTCAGCATCGAAGCCACCATCAATGCCAAATGGTCGGAGGGCCATAGTTCCTATAGCCCGGGTAGCCCGGAGGAACTGGCCGTTATCTGCATAGAATTGTTGGTGAGGGAGTTGGGCACGGAGGTCGCCCGCGACTTTATCCAGCAGGCGTTCGAGCGCTACCCGAGCATCGTCGACGCGGTGGATTGAAACTCGTGTGCCCGCAGGTTCAGCCTGCGGGCACATAGCCGGGCAGGTTACTTCAGGCGCGCCAGTCGCTCGGTCAAC
>NZ_JAOSHO010000710.1 GCF_025917275.1 Pseudomonas agronomica
AAAAGATCGCAGCCTCGCTCCGCTCGGCAGCTCCTACGCGCTCATAACTTCGCGAATATCCGCCGCCAATTCCCGCACGCGCTCTTCCTCGGTGTCCCACGAGCACATGAACCGTGCGCCGCCCTTGCCGATGAAGGTGTAGAAGCGCCATCCCTTGGCCGTCAACGCGGCGATGGCCGGTTCCGAGAGTTGCAGGAACACGCCGTTGGCCTGGACCGGGAACATGAGCTCCACGCCGGGAATGTCGCTGACCAGCTCGGCCAGCAATTGCGCGCAGCGGTTGGCGTGGCGGGCGTGCTTGAGCCACGCGTCGTCTTGCAGCAAGCCGACCCAGGGCGCGGAGAGGAAGCGCATTTTCGAGGCCAGTTGCCCGGCCTGCTTGCAGCGGTAGTCGAAGTCTTCGGCCAGGTCGTGGTTGAAGAACAGGATCGCTTCACCCACCGCCATGCCGTTTTTCGTCCCGCCGAAGCACAGCACGTCGACGCCGGCTTTCCAGGTCAGGTCGGCCGGGGTGCAGCCGAGGAAGGCGCAGGCGTTGGAGAACCGTGCACCGTCCATGTGCAGGTTCAATCCCAGTTCCTTGCAGGTGACGCTGATGGCGCGGATTTCATCCGGCGTGTAGACGCTGCCCACTTCCGTGGCCTGGGTCAGGGTCACGACGCGCGGCTTGGGGTAGTGGATGTCCTGGCGCTTGAGGGCAACTTCGCGAATCGAATCGGGGGTCAGCTTGCCATTCTCGGTACGTGCCACCAGCAGCTTGGAACCGTTGGAAAAGAACTCCGGTGCGCCGCATTCGTCGGTTTCAACGTGGGCGGTTTCCGAGCAGATCACGCTGTGATAACTCTGGCACAGCGACGAAAGGGCCAGGGAGTTGGCAGCCGTGCCGTTGAACGCAAAGAACACTTCGCAGTCGGTTTCGAACAATTCCCGAAAGCCATCGGCCGCGCGGTGGGTCCAATCGTCGTCGCCGTAGGCGCGCTGGTGGCCCTGGTTGGCTTCTTCCATGGCCGCCCAGGCTTCGGGGCAAATGCCGGAATAGTTGTCGCTGGCGAATTGTTGGCTCTTGTCGGTCATGGCCTTGCTCCTTGAATAGAGAGTCCTGGGTAAGAGATCCCTGGCGGAATTCCCGGGTGGGGGGTTCCTTGATGCGACGTGCTTGAGTCCGCAACGTCGTGGTCTATGTTGGTGCGCACTTTACCCAAGATTCGCGAGGGAGCACACGGGATGTTTCTGTCAGAAAATCACAAAGTCCCAAGGGCGATGGACATATGAGTCGGCGTGAAGGCGCCTTGGACCTGCTCAAGTGGCTGGCACTGTTGTCGATGGTCATCGATCATCTGCGATATGTCGGTTTTTCCGCCGATTGGCTGTATGTGCCGGGGCGGCTGGCGTTTGCGTGGTTCTGCCTTGCGATGGCAGCGAATCTGGTGCGGGGCGGGACCGATGCCGGTCCGTGGCGCTACCTGGGCTGGCTGCTACTGTTCAGTGCCGTCAGCGAAATTCCCTATCGCTTGTTCTTTCCTGACCCGGCCACCCTCAACGTAATGCCAACCTTGTTCCTGGGGTTGTTGGTGGCGCGGGCCTGGCAAGTTCCCACTTTGGAGGCGCGCTGCCTCGCTGCGACGGCATTGCTGTTGGCTGCGCTGTTTTCGTCGCGGTTGATGTTTGGCTTTTATGGTGTGTTGCTGCCGCTGGCGATGCTGCTGGTGTTCAAGCGCTCGCTATTGCTGGCGTTATTGCCGGGACTGGTATGCGTGGCGGCCAATCAATGGCGGCTGCTGTATGGCGCCGCGTGGCTGGGGGATACGGTGGCGCTGTGGGGGTTGGTGGCTTGCCTGATTGCGCCAGGGCTGGGGCTGGTGCTTTTGCGACACGCGGGTCGTTTTCATCCGATGCCGATGCGGCGTTGGGCCTACGCGCTGTATCCCATGCATTTCTTGGTGCTGCTCGTGGTTCGCCAGATTGCCGCATAGCCTTTGTGGCGAGGGAACTTGCTCCCGCTGGGC
>NZ_JAOSHO010000711.1 GCF_025917275.1 Pseudomonas agronomica
CAGTTTTTTGCATTCCAACCCTGGCAATCGATTAATTATGAGCTAGTACTGTCAGGTCAATTCGACATCCTCTGACAGGAGCCCTCCCATGCTCGCTCACTGGTCTCTCGCGGCCATCCATCTCCTGGCGTTCGCCCTCGGGTTCTGGGCGGTGCTGACTCGTGGCACGGCATTGCGCCGCCTCGCAGGGGGCGCGGACGTGGTTCGCAATGTCCTGGTTGCAGACAACATATGGGGGCTTTCAGCGCTGGTGTTGCTGGTAACGGGCGGGATGCGCGCTTTTGCCGGGTACGAAAAAGGCGCTGACTATTACCTGCATCAGCCGCTGTTTCACCTGAAGATGACGTTGCTCGTGTTGATCCTGTTGCTTGAAGTCGCGCCGATGATCGCCCTGATCAAATGGCGGATAGCCCTCGGCAAAGGGGGCGCGATCGATCCATCGAGGGCGGGGCGCTTTGCACGGATCAGCCATTTGGAGGCGTTGCTGTTGATCCTGATGGTGATCGCCGCCACGGGGATGGCTCGCGGCGTGAGCTTGGGTTGACCGGCCACGAACGCCCGCTTCTTCGCCATTAAAACGAAACGTCTGACAGCCATGCTACGAGGCAAGCCATTAATATCGGTTTCACGGCTGGACGAGGTCAAGGCGGATGGGGCGGGGCGAGGCGCGGTCGATATGCATCTTTAGCCAGCCTTGCGGTGATGCAAACGGGCTGGCTGCGGACTGCGGCAAGGCTCAGGGCGTTTGAGGCTTGTCCGGGGCGGTAAGGCCGGCCTGGATACGCTGATAAATCTCTTCGCGATGCACCGCAACGTTTTTCGGGGCGTTGATGCCGATCCGGACTTGTTGGCCGCTTACGCCCAGAATGGTGATCGTGATGTCGTCACCAATATTTATGCTTTCACCGACTTTGCGGGTGAGTATCAGCATGGTGTTCTCCTTGATTGCTTTATAGGGCACCTGATTCAGACAGTGCAGATGTCGGTACTGCTTATAGATTAGTGCTAAGTGTCACAATGTGGGTGCCTCTTTCTGACGTGCAGACGCAGCATTAATTCCCAGGGTGCGACTATACAGAGACGCCGGGCAGGATTCTCGTGTTTTGCGCACTGTTTAGGGCGTTGTTGGCGAGAGTGGATGCTAAAATCCCCGCTTCATATCTTGCGAGGGAATCGTTGTGCGTAAATTGGCTTGGGTTATCGCGGTACTGGCGCTGGCGGGATGTGGAGAAGGGCGCGACGTCGAGGCACCCAAGCCGAAAGCAGTGGCGAGTTCCACGCCGGCGGCCGCTGCGGCGCCGCAATGGGCGGTCGAGGTTCGCGGCGAGACGCCCCAGGCCGTCAGCGATCTCACCGGATGGCTGATCGAGCACGGCTTCATGTCCACTGTCGTCAGGGAGGGCGGCAAGGATCGGGTTCTGGTCGGGCCGTTGAGCTCCGAGGCCGAGGCTCAAGCGAAGCAGGAACAGATCACCGCTGCCCTGGTCCGCGCCAAGAAGCGCAACATCGAGACTCAGGTTGTGGATTATCCAACGGCCAAATAATCGGGCAGGACAAAACGTGTGGGAGCGAGCTTGCTCGCGATAGCGGTGGATCCGTTTATTGGAATCCCTCTATCGCGAGCAAGCTCGCTCCCACAGTTGGTTTGTGCGGTTCACAAATGCCAGCTCAGCCGCAGGCCTTCAGGTCCACCGGGCCGACGAATTCGTTTCCACGACCCATCACGCACGCGACGCTCTGGTTGCGCTGGCGCTCCCAGGCCTGCACGGGATAGGTCTTGTCCCAGGCTTCATACAGGCTCCGGTCCTGTTTCGACAGGCGCAGGCCGTACTGTTTGCTCATGTAGAAATACGTCCGGGCGATCATCCCTCGGATGGACGGGCGGGGCATGACTTTCTTGGCCTTGAAGTCCACTTGGGTCAGGCATGAGCCGTACTGACCCTTCTGCACCGGCAACCAGCCGAAGCTGAAATTGCTGCGATCGCCATTGACCTCGCCAATGCTGG
>NZ_JAOSHO010000712.1 GCF_025917275.1 Pseudomonas agronomica
TCGCGAGCAAGCTCGCTCCCACACAGGGATCTCTTTTCAGGCTCGTTTATTCGTTGGACAAGTCCGCCAGCGGATGCCGCCCTTCCCACGCCTTATAAAAATGCGCCTCGACCGCAGCCACGGGCACGTGGTTGATGTCCGGCCAGTGCCAACGGGGCTTGTGGTCCTTGTCGATCAACCGTGCCCGCACGCCTTCGCTGAACTCCGGATGGCGGCAGCAGTTGAGGCTCAGGGTGTATTCCATGCGGAACACCCCCGCCAAGGACAAATGCCGCGCGCGGGCGATCTGCTCCCAGACCAGGTGCGCCGTCAGCGGTGAGCCTTCGGTCATGGTCTTGGCTGCCCGGGCGATCAGCGGATCGGAATGATCCACGAGCAGGCTCAGGGCTTTCCAGGCGCAGCGCACATCGCTGACATCCAGCCATTCATCGATCTTCTCCCGGCGAGGCAGCCATTGGGCTTCGGGCAGTTGAGCGAAGGCTTCTTGCTGCAAGGCCTTGAGCAGACTGTTGAGCTGCATCTCGGTCTGTTCCTGCCAGTTGAGTTGCAGCAGGCCCTCGATCAAATCGTCCTGCTGCCCATCGAGCAGGAAACGGTCGGCCAGGCCAAGGTCTATGGCGTCACGGGCATTCATATGCGCACCGGTCAGGCCGAGGAACAGCCCGAGCTTGCCCGGCAGGCGCGACAGGAACCAACTGGCGCCGACGTCCGGATACAGGCCGATGCTGATCTCCGGCATCGCCAGGCGACTGCTCGGCGTGACAATCCGCGTGCTTGCGCCTTGCAGCAAACCCATGCCACCGCCCAGCACATAGCCGTGCCCCCAGCACAGCAGAGGCTTGGGGTAGGTGTGCAGGTTGAAATCCAGGCGATACTCAGCCGCGAAGAATTGCGCGGCCAGTGGCGGCACCTCGCCGGGATGGGCGCGGCAGGCTTCCACCAGACTGCGCACTTCGCCACCGGCACAGAACGCCTTGGCGCCATTGCCGCGCAGCAATACACAAACGATCTGCGGCTCCCTGGCCCAGGCATCCAGGCGATCATGCAGGGCGTTGATCATCGGCATAGTCAGGGCGTTCAGGGATTTTTCCGCATCCAGGGTGGCGATGCCGAGTCGCGCACCGTTGATACCAGCGAGTTCTTCGAAGTGCAGATTCATCGTGACCTCGATCAGAAAATTGAATGATCAGTATGACTGCTGCGGTGGAAAGTGTCGGATCAGCGTCAGATCAATTGACAAGCCTTGTCGCCTTTCCTAGGGTGCGCCCATTGTTTTTAACGGGTGTGCCCATGACTGCTGACGACCGTATCAAACTCGAACCGAGCTGGAAGCAGGCACTGCGTGCCGAATTCGACCAGCCCTACATGGCAGAGTTGCGCGAGTTCCTGCGCGGTGAATACGCGGCCGGCAAGGAGATCTATCCGCCCGCGCCGTTGATTTTCAATGCGCTCAATTCCACGCCGCTGGACAAGGTCAAGGTTGTGATTCTTGGCCAGGACCCTTATCACGGTCCGGGCCAGGCCCATGGCTTGTGCTTTTCAGTGCAGCCGGGCGTGCCGACACCGCCTTCGCTGGTGAACATCTACAAGGAATTGAAGCGCGACCTGAACATCGACATTCCCAACCATGGCTATCTGCAAAGCTGGGCCGACCAGGGTGTGTTGCTGCTCAACACGACCTTGACCGTGGAGCGCGCCAATGCCAACGCCCACGCCAAAAAAGGCTGGCAGCACTTTACCGACAGGGTCATCGAAGTGGTCAGCGAACACCAGCCACACCTGGTGTTCCTGTTGTGGGGCGCCCATGCGCAGAGCAAACAGAAACTGATCGACGCGACCAAGCACCTGGTGCTGACCTCGGTCCACCCGTCACCGCTGTCGGCCCATCGGGGATTCATCGGCTGCGGGCATTTCAGCCGGACCAACAAGTTTCTCGAGCAACATGGCGAGAAACCGATCGAATGGCGGTTGCCGCCGGTTTGATGCGCTAGCGGAGCTGGACCCA
>NZ_JAOSHO010000713.1 GCF_025917275.1 Pseudomonas agronomica
GGCTGACCAGCAGCAGGACTTCGGCGGAAGCATCGGAAACCTGGGCCTTGTAGCCAGCGATGGAGCGAGCGAAGACGTTGTAGATGACCACCGCCGGGATGGCCGCGACCAGGCCCAGTGCGGTCGCGAGCAAGGCTTCGGCGATACCGGGGGCGACGACGGCAAGGTTGGTGGTCTGGGTCTTGGCGATGCCGATGAAGCTGTTCATGATCCCCCATACGGTGCCGAACAGACCGACGAACGGCGCGGTGGAACCGATGGTGGCGAGCACGCCGGTGCCGCTGCTCATGTTGCGACCGCACGCTGCAACCAGGCGCTCGAGGCGGAAACTCACGCGTTCCTTGATGCCTTCCTTCTCGCGGCTGTTGGCCGACAGGCGCATCTCTTCGAGTGCATCGTGGACCAGCAGGTTGGCGAGGGTGCCTTCCTTGCCGGCGGTGGCGCTGGCTTCCTTGAGGGTGGCGGCCTTCTTCAGCGCGGCGATTTCACCCCGCAGGCGACGCTTGGCGCCCAGCAGTTCGAAGCCCTTGGCGATCCAGATGGTCCAGGTGATGATCGAGGCGATGGCCAGGCCGATCATCACGGCTTTGACGACGATGTCGGCGTTCTTGTACATGCCCCAGGGCGACAGGTCGTGGGCCATGCCCAGGGTGTTGTCGGCTTCGAGCACTTGAGGCGCGTCGGCTTCGACGGCTTGGGCCGGATCGGCGGCCACGGGCGTCGCAACAGGTGCGGCCGGGTCGGCGGGAGCCTGGGCGGCAGCAGGCGCGGTGGCCGGTGTCGTGGCGGACGTCTGTGCATCGGCGAAGGCGGCGCTTGGCGTCAGCATCAGGCTGAGCAGCAAGGCTGCCACGGCGCCCCAGGCGCGAGGTCGGTTGGTTGGCGAAGCGGAAGAAAGAGAGCGTGTCATGCTGGCCGGACCTGAGAATAAAAGAAGGTTGATGTTCTTCCAGGCCTCGTAAGGCCGAGAACAAAAGTGGCGAGTATTATTGCAAGTAATTCTTGTTAACAGAAGCAATACGCTTGCTTTTTTTGTCGCATGGCTAGCCGCTGGTCCCTCTGGCAGCTAGTCTGCGGCTTTTCCAAAAGGAGATCCTGATGCCCGCGCCTTCTGTTTTGATTGCCGGTTGTGGTGATGTCGGCGGTCGCCTGGCCACGAAATTGCTGGCGGCTGGCTGGCATGTCTACGGCCTGCGCCGTGATGTCTCACGGTTGCCGGAGGGTGTGACTGGCGTTGCCGGCGACCTGTTCAATGAAGACTGCCCAATGACTTGGCCGGTAGGCGCTATCGATTGTGTGGTTTATTGCGCCGCCGCCACCGACCACGATGAGGATGGCTATCGGAAGGCATACGTCCAGGGACTGCAGAACGTGCTGAGTTGGTTGGGTGACTATGGGCAGGTGCCCGATCGACTGATTTTTGTATCCAGCAGCAGCGTGTATGGCCAGCAGGACGGTGCGTGGGTCGATGAGACCTCCGAGACTGTCGCTGCCGGCTATTCCGGACGCTTGATGCTTGAAGCCGAGCAGGTAGCACTCAATAGCGGTATTCGCGCAAGTGTCCTTCGCCTGACGGGCATTTATGGCCCGGGCCGCGAATGGCTGCTGACGCAAGTGCGTCGGGGTTATCGCGTGGCGACGGAGCCGCCGCTCTATGGCAACCGGATTCATGCGGACGATGCTGCTGGATTGCTGGCGTTTCTGTTGGAAAAGGATCGGCAGGGCGTACAGCTGGAGGATTTCTACATCGGTGTCGACGATGCACCCGCGCCGTTGGCCGAAGTGGTGGGTTGGCTGCGCGAATATCTGGGCGTGACCGAGTGGGCTGATGACGCCAGCGTGCGCCGCACGGGTAGCAAGCGTTGCAGCAATGCGCGGGCGAAAGCGTTGGGTTGGGTGCCGCGTTATCCGAGTTATCGCGAGGGCTATTCGGCGATTCTGGAAGGACGCTGCTGATTCTCCCGACAGCCCCAAACCAACTGTGGGAGCGAGCTTGCTCGCGA
>NZ_JAOSHO010000714.1 GCF_025917275.1 Pseudomonas agronomica
CCCCTCGCCACGATTCCTACCGCAGGTATCAGCCGCGATATTGCCCGGGCGTCGCCGCCAGGTGTTGCTTGAACGCCCGCTGGAAATGCGCCTGGTCGGCAAACCCACTCTCCAGCGCCACGTCGGCGATCAACTTGCCCTCGCGCAATTGGCGTCGGGCGAACTGGATTCGCCGGTTGATCAGGAAGGCATGGGGCGTCATGCCGTAGTGACGTTTGAACGCTCGGCTCAGATAGGACGGGGAGAGCTGGGCGAAAGCGCAGATGTCTTCAAGCTTGAGGGCTTCGGTACAATGATCATGAATGAACTGCGCGGCCCGCATCAGCGCCGGATGACTGCCCCGATCCGGGCGTCCCGCCGGGTTGAGCCGATGCTGCAGGTCAGTGAAAAACGCCATGGCGGCGCCTGTCTTGTCATCGGCATCGATCTGCTCGTCCACCAATACTTCGTAAAGCGCGCACAGGCCGGAATAGAGCACGACGTCCCGGCTGTGCGTCGTGTCGAATGCCTGGAAATCCAACGTCGGATCAAAGCCGATCCGCTGTTGCAGGTCCCGCAGCCACTGCGTGTCGACATACAGCATCACGTAGGACCAGGGCTGATCGTTGATCGGATTGCAGGCATGGACATCGCCCGGGTTCATCAGCACCACCGTGCCGCTCTGGACCTGGAAACGCGACTGCTCGTGCAGATAGGTACTGCGCCCGCCCGTGATCGCGCCGATGGAAAAATGGTCATGGGCGTGGCGCGAATAGCAGACCTTGCGGCCATCGGCGATAGACCGGGCCTCGATAAAGGGCAGCGCCGCGTCGCGCCAGAAGCGTGGGGCGTCGTCGTGGTTGGCGGGCTTCATCGATGAGTGTCCTGTTTTTGTTGGCTGCTTGAGTGTATTCGCCTGTGCCGCAAAATGCCCGTTCGAGTTCGGCGTGGTCTGGACTAGACTGCAAGGAGTCTCGCCAACGGAGTTTCCGATGCTTGCGCCCGGCAAACCTGACAACGAAGCCGTCCGGCTGAAAAACCTGCAGTCGCTGAAATTGCTCGATACCGCACCCGAGGAGCGATTCGACCGCCTGACCCGTCTCGCCCGACGCCTGTTCGATGTACCCTTTGCCCTGGTTTCGCTGGTGGACGCCAACCGGCAATGGTTCAAGTCCAGCGCCGGCCTGGATATCGGTGAAACCCCGCGAGAAGTGTCCTTTTGCGGGCATGTCATCCTGCAAGACGAGATCATGGAGATTTGCGACGCGGAGCAGGACGAGCGGTTTCATGACAACCCGCTGGTTAAAGACCAGCCCGGCATCCGCTTTTATGCCGGACACCCGTTGGGCCTGGGCGATGGCAGCAAGATGGGCACTTTGTGCCTGCTGGACACCAAGCCGCGCAAGCTCAATGACGAAGAGCGCGAGCTGCTGCGGGATCTGGCGAGCATGGCCGAGCAGGAATTGATCGCCGTGCAGATGGCCAGCATGGACGAGCTGACGCTGTTGTCGAATCGGCGTGGCTTCAAGACGTTGGCCCAGCATGCGCTGAACGTATGCGATCGGCTTTCACGACCGGCCACGCTGCTGTTTTTCGATCTCAATGACTTCAAGCCCATCAACGACCGCTTCGGGCATGCCGAGGGCGACTGCGCGCTGAAGACCTTTGCCGATGTGCTGCGTATCGCCTTCCGCGAAAGTGACGTGATCGGCCGTCTGGGCGGTGATGAGTTCGTGGCGTTGCTTACTGGCTCCTCCCACGTCGAGACGACCGCGATCATGGCGCGGCTCGGGGAAATTCTCGACGAGCGCAACGCGACGTTGAAGCGCGGCTACGACATCGAATTCAGCGTTGGCCAGATCGAATACGATCCCGAGCGGCATACGTCGATCGACAGCCTGCTGGCCGAGGCGGATGCGGCGATGTACCGGCAGAAGCAGGCACAGCGCCGATAGCCCAAGGTTATCGAACCATCGCGAGCATTCTGACCCGACGCCTTCGCGAGCAAGCTCGCTCCCACA
>NZ_JAOSHO010000715.1 GCF_025917275.1 Pseudomonas agronomica
CTGTGGGAGCGAGCTTGCTCCGGGCGGCGATCCGACGATGAGGCCGGCCCAGTCAGCACAAAGTCTGGGTCAAACAGTCATCCGCAACCGCGCCAGATCCCGCAACGGTGGCGCGCCAAACAGCCTGCTGTACTCGCGACTGAACTGCGATGGGCTTTCATACCCCACCCGATACCCCGCCGCCGACGCTTCCAGTCCTTCGGCCAGCATCAGCCGGCGGGCTTCCTGCAAGCGCAGTTGCTTCTGGTATTGCAGCGGGCTCATGGCCGTCATGGCCTTGAACCGATGATGCAAGGTCGAGACGCTGAGGTTCACTTCCCGAGCGAGGTCATCGATGCGCAACGGCTGTTCGAAATGGCCGTTGAGCCATTTGATCGCCTGGCTGATGCGATGGCTCTGGCTATTGGCGATCGCGATTTCATACAGCCGATAGCCTTGCGGGCTGCGCAACAGGCGATAAAGGATTTCCCGGCGCACCAGGGGCGCGAGCATGGCGATGTCCTTGGGCGTATCCAGCAGGCGCGCCAGGCGCAGCACCGCGTCGAGCATCGGCGTGTCCAGGCGTTCGACATACAGGCCGCGACCGGCCGGGCGGGTCGGCACGCCCAAGGGGCCGGCATCGGCGATCAACGCGGTGATTTCCGCCGGGTCGATGTCCAGGCGCAACGCCAGGATCGGCTGCTCGGGCGAGACGTCGGCGATGCAACCGCTCAACGGCATCGAGACCGAGACCACCAGGTAGTGCAGCGGGTCGTAGTTGAAAAACTCATCCGCCAAGCGCACCTGCTTACTGCCCTGGGCCATGATGCACAGGGCCGGTTGCGCCAGCACGGGGGCGAACTTGTGCGGCTGGCTGTGGCGCGATAGATGCAGCGAGCCGATGGCCGTGGCGTAGCTGCCGTCTTCGCCGGTGTTGCGGTCGATGATCGACGCCAGTTCGGCGCGCTGTTGTTCCAGATACGTGTCCAGCGGGACGTGGGCGTGATCGAGTGGCGACATGCCGGAATCCTCAGGGAATACAGGGGCGATGTAACAAAGCTTATGTTTGTGCAAGGCATGGCGGTAGTCACATCCTGTTGAAAGCTTGCCTGATCCTGCACGGCTGGCGCCTGCAGGACTGTGCAACGCGGTTGAAACTTGCTTGAAACCTTTTGTTTCAACTTCCTCTGTTCAACCCATGTCGATGCCGGATCCGGTGCTGGCGAAGGACAGGATTGTGCAATGGGTCGGCAGGAATCGACTAACGAAGCTGGCGTCGGGACGCTTAACCTTTGATCCTGTCGCAGCCTGTCCCCGGCTGCACAACGGATTACCTGGGAGGGTTGAACATGACTACACACATCCCCGTCAGTCACATGGCTTTCGTCCGGGCCCGCACTGGCTGTTCCAAGCCGTTGGGTGCACGCCTCAGCACACTGATCGCGCCCTCGCGCCAGGCGCCCGGTTGCCTGCACTTTGCCTTGCAGCAATCGCAATGCGACGCCGATTTGTGGCTGGTGTCCGGTCTCTGGGTCAACCAGCTGGCAATGGACGCCTACTTCAACTCACCGGCCATGGCGATCTTCGCCGAGCTGGTGCAGGACCTGGTGGTCAGCAGCCTGGATTTCCACACCTTCCGGGAAGTGTCCGCCGCCCAGGCGACCGAAGGGTGCATGGCGAAGGTACACAAACTGGCCGGTTGAAGGTTTAATGACCATCATTTTCCATCGCCAGGATGCGCACTATGGCACGCAAAGCCTTTGAAACGTTTGAAGCTGTTTCCGCTGTTGTTCCCAAGGAAGGTGGCGGCTATTACGCAGCCATCGCCACCAAGGCCATCGGTGGCTCAGGTGCGCCGCGCTTCAACAAGGTACTTGAAGAGCAAGTGTTCGAAACCGCGACCAGGGCCGATGAAGCGGCTGCCGTGCAGTTGACTCATCTTCAGGGTGTCGACGACGAGGGTGGGTTGGTCTGGTAATCAGCATCGTGGGGATCGCTTTTGTGGCGAGGGAGCTTG
>NZ_JAOSHO010000716.1 GCF_025917275.1 Pseudomonas agronomica
CCTCGCCACAAGAGCATCCTTTGCCCTTACTTCAGGCCCAATCGCTTCGCCATCCGCCCCAGGTTCGCCCGGTCCAGGCCCAGCTCGCGGGCGGCGCTGGCCCAGTTGTGTTGGTGACGTTCCAGGCAAGCACTGATGATTTGCCTTTGATAATTTTCCATGGCCTGGCGTAAGTCGCCGGTCATGATTTCCGGTTGCGCGGGCGCAGGGCCGGCAATGGGTGCGTTGTCCGAGGCTGCGCGGGGCAGGCCCAGGTCTTCGGCGCTCATGCTGAGGATTTTCGGCCGTACCTTGCAATGACCCAGCGCTTTCAACGCGCTGCGGCCAATCAGGTGTTCCAGTTCGCGCACATTGCCCGGCCAATCGTAGGCCAGCAGCGCGGCCTGGGCATCGCTGGTCAGGCGCAGGCTCCCGAGGCCCATGCGCGACCGGTTCTGTTCCAGGAAAAAACCGGCGAGCAGCAACACATCACGCCCGCGATCACGCAGTGCGGGCACCTGCAGCGGGTACACGCTCAAGCGATGGTAGAAGTCGGCCCGATAACGGCCATTGCGCACTTCGTCGGCGAGGTCGCGATTGGTCGCCGCAATCAGGCGTACGTCGACGCGGTGTTCCTTGTCCGAGCCCAGGCGTTGCAACTGACCGCTCTGCAAGACCCGCAGCAACTTGGCCTGGACGGTCAGGGACAGCTCGCCCACCTCATCGAGGAACAAGGTTGCGCCATCGGCCAGTTCGAATTTGCCGCGCCGGTCGTTCATGGCGCCGGTGAAAGCGCCGCGCACATGACCGAACAGCTCGCTTTCCACCAGGGTGTCCGGCAGGGCGGCGCAGTTGAGGCTGATCAGCGGTTGGTCGGCGCGGTTGGAGGCTGCGTGTATCGCCTGGGCGACCAGTTCCTTGCCGACGCCGGTTTCGCCGGTGATCAGCACCGTCAGGTCGCTGCCGCCCACCAACTTGATTTCTTCCACCAGGCGTTTGTGGGCCTTGCTCTGGCCCACCATGTCGCGATGCTGCTGGCCACTCGCCTGGCGATAGACCTCGGCGCGGTGATGCTCATCCTCGGCCCTCAGAGCCAACCGCTCGATCCGTTCGGCGGCGCTGACAGTGGCGGCGGCGAGGCTGGCGAAGGCTTGCAAAGCGCTCAGGTCGATCGGCTCGAAGCGTTCCGGATCCAGGGAATCAAGGGTCAGCAACCCCCAGGGCCGCTCGTCGACGAACAGCGGGCAACCCATGCAGTCGTGGACTTCCAGATGCTCGTCCAGGCCTTCGACCAGCCCGTCGTAGGGATCGGGCAGGTCACTGTCGGTGGCGAAGCGGGTTGGTTGCGAATGGGCCAGCAACGCCTCGAAGCGCGGGTGTTCGTTGATACGGAATCGCCGTCCCAATGTGTCGGTGCTCAAGCCATCCACGGCCAAGGGCACGAGGCAATCCCCCTCCAGGCGCAGCAGTGCGGCGGCGTCGCACGGCAGCAGGGCGCGCAAGGCGCCAAGCAAGCGCCGGTAACGCTCGCCTTCCGGCAGTTCGCGGGACAGATCCGCCACCAGGGGCAGCAGTGAGGTGAGCAAGGAGGTTGCGGTCATAATGACTCCAGTTGGTCATAACGACTATAAAGGCTACCGTGTCTTTATGACTACTAAGTTTTTAACATGTTGAAATTAAAGAATAAATTTTATGGCACGGAAACTGATAAGTGTGGGTATCCGTTATCTGTACCACGCGAGGAGTCACCTATGCTGAGTCGAGAACAACGCGCCATCATCCGTTCCACTGTCCCATTGCTTGAGAGCGGTGGTGAAGCGCTGATCACTCATTTCTACCGCATGATGTTGTCCGAATATCCCCAAGTGCGCCCGCTGTTCAACCAGGCTCACCAGGCCAGCGGCGACCAACCCCGCGCGCTGGCCAATGGCGTGCTGATGTACGCGCGCCATATCGACCAGCTCGATCAATTGGGCGACCTGGTGGCGAAAATCGTCAACAAGCACGTGGCC
>NZ_JAOSHO010000717.1 GCF_025917275.1 Pseudomonas agronomica
GAGCGAGCTTGCTCGCGATGGCGGCTTCAGCTGCGCAGGTGGGTCAGCGGCAACTCAGTGCTGTTGAGCACCTGGTTCAACACGAAACTCGACCGCACGCTGGTGACCCCTTCGATTCGTGTCAGGTGCCCCAGCAACAGTTTCTGGTAATGATCCATGTCCGGCACCACCACCTTGAGCTGGTAGTCCGCGTCGATGCCGGTCACCAGGCTGCACTCCAGCACCTGAGGCAGGCTGCGGATCGCGGCTTCGAAGGTCTCGAAGCGATCGGGGGTGTGGCGGTCCATGCCGATCAGCACGTAGGCGGTCAGGCTCAGGCCGAGCATCTTGCGGTCGAGCAGGGCGACCTGGCGGGTGATGTAGCCGTCGTCCTCAAGTTGCTTGACCCGCCGCGAGCACGGGGAGGGCGACAAGCCGATGCGCTCGGCCAGTTCCTGGTTGGAGATACGCGCGTCGCGCTGCAATTCCGCCAGAATGCTCAGGTCGTAACGGTCGAGTTTGCTCATCGAGCGGGCCTTTATTCGGTTAATTGCGGAAGATTATCCATCCAAGGGTAAAAATTGCGCAAGTGGTGTTTATTCAAGCAATCTTCGCAATCCCCTGCCGGCACCCCCGGCCTATGCTTAACACCAAGATCACTGCTCGGACAAACAGTCCAGTGCAGCCCGCCCAATCCGGCCGGCTGCGGTCGCAGTACCCACCGGTACTGGCAGACCCCCGAGCTGCACACTGTCCAGAAGACGGCGTGAGGTGAGCCGACGTCATAAGCGTCGCGCGCGGACGAAGTTCTCAAGGGGAGGCCGACGGGTCTCCCTTTTTTAATGCCTGCGAAATAAACCCAGCGACTGATAATCTGTCGCAGAACCGGCCTGGGCTTTTCCAGTCTTACCTTCAGGCCCCGAACCGTTGTGAGGAATTTCATGAAGTCGCGCATCTGGCGTTTGGCAGGTGTTGGTCTGTTGTGGGCAAGTGTCAATGCGCAGGGAATGGCTGACGATCAGCAAAACCGGGGCGGCCCGGACGGTGACCACGGACAGAACGGACGAGGCGGCAACGGACAAGGGTATTCAGGCCAGCCCAGGCAGCAAAGCAACGAGATCATCCGGGGCGATAACAGCCGACAGTTCGAGGTCAAGCCGCAATACCAGGGCGGACAACGCTACGAGCGTCCGCCCCAAGACCCCAATGTTCAAGGTCGCCCGCCGCAGCAGCAACCGGGCAACCATTTACCGATCCAGGGGCGGCCCGACAGCGTGACCCAGACCCGAGAACCGCAACCGGGGTACTACCGCGATATTCCGCGCCGCAACGACGGCTATCCGAATGGCGGGCCTCGTCCTGGCCATGAGGGGCGTCCCGAGCAGCATTGGCCCGGCCGCCCGGACGGGCATGGCAATGGCTGGGGCCCAGGGCCGCAATATCGCCCGGGGTATGTGATCGATCGTTTCCCGGATCGCAACTACCGCGTGCCTTATCGAGGCCAGGATTATTTCTACTCCGGTGGCTACTGGTATCGCCCGCAAGGCCCGCGTTATGTCGTGGTCGAGCCGCCACGGGGGATTCGCACCCGCTATCTGCCGGACTATGCCCGTGAGGTCTGGATCGGCAGCTCGCTGTTCTTCCTCGCCGCCGGTGCGTATTACATCTACGAAGCCAATACCCAGGATTACGTCGTGGTCGACGCACCAGCCGCCAACCCGCAGCCACAGCCCCAGGGCAACAGTTTTGACGTGGTGGCTTACCCGGCCAACGGCCAGTCGCCCGAGCAGGTCAACCAGGACGGCTACGACTGCTATCGCTGGGCAGTGCAGCAGAGTGGTTTCGATCCGCGCAACTACACCTACCCACCGGCGCCGGAAGTGGTGCAGACCTATCGCCAGGCCCAGGGGAGTTGCTTGAGTAGCCGTGGGTATCAAGTGACGTACTGAGGCGTGGCAAAGGTGGCAAAGATCGTGCGGACGCTGCTTTTTGTGGCGAGGGGATTTATCCCC
>NZ_JAOSHO010000718.1 GCF_025917275.1 Pseudomonas agronomica
TCGCGAGCAAGCTCGCTCCCACATGGGGCCCGACGTGACTGCAAGATTTGTATTTCCCTACAGCCCTACTGGAAAATTTCCGTGCTGCCACAGCTTCAACAGCTAGTGAGCCGCTGCCGCCTGCTCTTCCATCTTCTTGCGCAAGCTCAACGGCCGCATGTCGGTCCAGACCTCTTCGATGTAGGCCAGGCATTCCTTCTTGAAGCCGCTTTTGCCGACCGTGCGCCAGCCTTCCGGAACGGCCTTGTAGTCTGGCCAGATCGAATATTGTTCTTCGTGGTTGACCACGACCTGGAAGAGGATGTCCTCGCGGTCGAATACTGAAGTCATGGTGTTTCTCCGTCGTTGCTCAAGGTTCGCCGCGCCACGGGCGCAGCCAAGGTATGAAAAGGAACGTACCGGGCCGGATGAAAATTAGGCGTCGGTGACGGCGGCTTCCCAGGGCGCGTCGGAAAATCTCGGCGACCCGATCGATTTCCGCCGCGGTAATGATCAACGGCGGCAGGAAACGCACCACGCCGCCCTGTCGGCCGCCCAGCTCCAGGATCAGTCCGCGCTTGAGGCATTCGCGCTGCAACCGCGGCGCCAGGCGGGCATGCACCGGCGGATGCCCCAGGGCGTCCGGCCTGCCGGTCGGGTCCACCAGCTCGACGCCGAGCATCAGGCCGCGACCGCGAATATCGCCCAACTCCGGGAAATCCCGCTGCAGGATGTGCAAGTGCTCGCTCAAGCGCTGGCCCATGGCGGCGGCGTGAGCCGACAAGTTGTGCTCCACCAGGTAGCGCATTACTGCGGAACCGGCCGCCATGGCCATCTGGTTGCCGCGGAAAGTCCCGGCATGCGCTCCCGGCAGCCAGGTATCGAGCCAATCGCGATATACCACCACCGCCAGCGGCAGGCTGCCGCCGATGGCCTTGGACAGCACGACCACATCCGGAATGATGCCGGCGTGCTCGAACGCGAACATCTTGCCGGTCCGGCCAAAGCCACTCTGGATTTCATCGACGATCAGCGCCACCCCGGCCTGCTCGGTGATCCGCCGCAGGCCGCGCAGCCAATCCAGGTCGGCCGGTATGACACCGCCCTCGCCCTGCACCACTTCGACGATGACCGCTGCCGGCAATTGCACGCCGGCCTCCGGATCGTTCAGCAGGTTTTCCAGGTAATGCAGATTGGCCTTGATCCCCGCCACACCGCCCAGGCCGAACGGGCAGCGGTAATCGTAGGGATACGGCATGAACTGCACGCCATTGCTGAGCAACGCCCCTAAAGGTTTCTTCGGCCCCAGGCTGCCCATCAGGCTCAACGCGCCCTGGCTCATCCCGTGATAACCGCCCTGGAACGACAACACCGTGCTACGCCCCGTCGCGGTGCGGACCAACTTGAGCGCTGCTTCCACCGCGTCGGTGCCGGTAGGGCCGCAGAACTGGATTTTTGCTTCGGCGGCGAGGACCGCCGGCAACAGGCCGAACAGGTCCTGGACAAAGCGGTCCTTGACTGGCGTGGTCAGGTCCAGGGTGTGCAGGGGCAGCTCATCGGCAAGCACTTGCTGGATCGCCTCGATCACCACCGGGTGGTTGTGCCCCAGCGCCAGCGTGCCGGCGCCGGCCAGGCAATCGATGAACGTGCGGCCCTCGACATCTTCTACGTACAGACCCTTGGCGCGCTTGAGGGCCAGGGGGATTCGCCGTGGATAGCTGCGGGCATTGGATTCCTGGCGGCTCTGGCGAGCCAGCAAGGGTGATTCGTTGAATTGGTAAAGCGTCTCGACCGGCGCAGGGCTGACCCGTGCTGGCGGTGCTTGGACAGGACTGGTGACTGGCATGTTCTCGACCCCGGGATGAGTGACCAAAAGGCGCACCGGGCAGGTGCGCATTCCGAAGCGCACATGCAGGTTTCCTGTTGTGGAAACGCATCAGCAGGGCAAGGATTTACTGCGACAGCAGAGGAGCAGGCTGTGACTGCCTGGTAGGAGCTGCCGAGCGAAGCG
>NZ_JAOSHO010000719.1 GCF_025917275.1 Pseudomonas agronomica
TGTGGGAGCGAGCTTGCTCGCGATTGGATATCAGCCGCGCCACAAGACCCGGCTCAGAACCACTCATCCCGCATCCCCAGGCACGTATCGTCCCGCGCCTCAAGAATGGCCAGCTCATGGTGACATCCGGGTACTTCCCAGGTCAGGAAGTAGCGCGCCGCCTGCAACTTGCCTTTATAAAAAGCGACATCCGCCGCGCTGCCCTTGGCCAGTCCTTCCTCGGCGCGAATCGCCTGTTCCAGCCAGCGCCAGCCGATCACCATGTGCCCGAACACCTTCAGGTACAGCGCCGAATTGGCGAGGCTGCTGTTGACCTTGCCTTGGGCCAGGTCGGTCAGCAGGCCGAGGGTGACTGTTTGCAGGCGCGCTACCAAGGCTTCCAGCGGCTGACGCAAGGGCGTTAACGATTCGTACGCTTGGGCGCGCTCGGTGGTGTCGGCCACCAGCCGAATCAGTTGCTTGAGCCCGGCACCGCCGTTCTGCGCCAGTTTGCGGCCCAGCAAGTCCAGGGACTGGATGCCGTGGGTGCCCTCATGGATCGGGTTCAGGCGGTTGTCGCGGTAATACTGCTCCACCGGGTATTCGCGGGTGTAGCCGTGGCCGCCGAGGATCTGGATCGCCAGTTCGTTTGCTTTCAGGCAAAACTCCGAGGGCCACGACTTGACGATGGGCGTCAGCAGGTCGAGCAATTCATGGGCACGCCGGCGCTCGGCTTCGCTTTCCAGCGTGGTGGTGTCGTCGAACAACCGGGCCGCGTACAGGCCGAGGTCGAACGAACCTTCCACATACGCCTTTTGCGTCAGCAGCATGCGCCGCACGTCGGCGTGCTGGATGATCGGCACCGGCGCGGTGGTCGGGTCCTTGCTGTCGGGAACCCGGCCCTGCGGGCGTTCGCGAGCGTACTCAAGGGAATATAAATAGCCGGCGTAACCCAGCATCACAGCGCCCATGCCGACGCCAATCCGCGCCTCGTTCATCATCTGGAACATGTAGCTCAGGCCGTGGTGCGGCTTTCCTACGAGGTAACCGACACATTCGCCGTTGTCGCCGAAGTTCAGCGCAGTAGAGGTGGTGCCACGCCAGCCCATCTTGTGAAACAACCCGGCCAGCAGCACGTCGTTACGCCGGCCGAGGCTGCCGTCATCGTTGACCAGGAACTTGGGTACGATAAACAGCGAGATGCCCTTCACGCCGGGTGGCGCGTCCGGTAATTTCGCCAAGACCATGTGGACGATGTTCTCCGACAGCGGATGGTCGCCGCCGGAGATGAAAATCTTGTTGCCCTTGAGCCGATAGGTGCCGTCGGATGCCGGCTCTGCGCGCGTACGAATGTCCGACAGCGATGAACCCGCGTGAGGTTCGGTCAAGGCCATGGTGCCGAAGAAGCGACCGTCGATCATCGGCTGCAGGAAGCGTTGTTTCTGCTCATCGCTGCCGAAGCTCTCGATCAGGTTCGCCGCGCCCATGGTCAGGAACGGGTAAGACGTCGAAGCGGCGTTGGCCGCCTGGAAATGCGCAAAGCAAGCTTGGGACAACAACGTCGGCAGTTGCATGCCGCCCGCCTCGAAGCTGCGCGCGGCATTGAGGAAACCTGCCTCGAGGAAGGCATCCACCGCTGGCTTCACTTCCGGGATCAGGATGGCCTGGCCGTTTTCGTAGCGCGGTTCGTTTTCGTCGTTCTTGCGGTTGTGGGGTGCGAAGTATTTTTCGGCGATGCTGCGCGCCGTGCCGATGGCCGCGTCGAAGGTTTCGCGGTTGTGCTCGGCAAACCGTTCGCGCTGGGTCAGGCCCTCGGCATCAAGGACTTCATACAGCTCGAAAGCCAGATTGCGGGAACTGAGCAGCGTCTCGGACATGGCGGCCTACCTTTTCTTGGAATGGGCCGAGTCTAGGTCTGGGAATGGAGGCTGAACAGGATGATTGATTTGGGTGATGGAGGAGTGAAGCTGACGCTAATCAAAAAAATGTGGGAGCGAGCTTGCTCGCGAT
>NZ_JAOSHO010000072.1 GCF_025917275.1 Pseudomonas agronomica
TGGCGCTTGAGTCCCAAGTGAAACGTCAAGATCGCAGGCTTCGCCAGCTCCTACAGAGTCCAGCCCGGGTGGCCCCATTGTTTGCGATTGCTGCGCAATCGAGCGGGAGCAAGCTCCCTCGCCACAGAGAAGTTTGTCGTCAGCCCGGATCGCGATAGCCCGGATGGAAGTCCTTCGGCACCGCCACGCTGACCTTGTCCCGCGTGGCGATGTCGATGCCTTCGCTGGCCACTTCAGCCAGGAAATCGATCTGCTCCGGCGTGATGACATACGGCGGCAGGAAATACACCACGCTGCCCAGCGGCCGCAGCAACGCGCCGCGCTCCAGGGCATGCTGGAACACCGCCAGGCCACGGCGCTCCTGCCACGGATAAGCGGTTTTGCTGGCCTTGTCCTTGACCATCTCGATGGCCAGCACCATGCCGGTCTGGCGCACCTCCGCAACGTTCGGGTGATCGGCCAGGTGCGCGGTGGCGCTCGCCATGCGTTGGGCCAGGGCCTTGTTGGTGTCGATGACGTGGTCTTCTTCGAAAATATCCAGCGTTGCCAGGGCCGCCGCGCAGGCCAGCGGGTTGCCGGTGTAGCTGTGGGAATGGAGGAAGGCGCGCAGGGTCGGGTAGTCGTCGTAGAACGCGCTGTACACCTCATCGGTGGTCATGCACGCCGCCAGCGGCAGATAGCCACCGGTCAACGCCTTGGACAGGCAAAGGAAATCCGGTGTGATACCGGCCTGTTCACAGGCAAACATCGTCCCGGTGCGACCGAAGCCGACGGCGATTTCATCGTGGATCAGGTGCACGCCATAGCGATCGCAGGCCTCGCGCAGCAGCTTCAGGTACACCGGGTGATACATGCGCATGCCGCCGGCGCCCTGGATCAGCGGCTCGACAATCACGGCGGCAACGCTGTCGTGGTGCTCGGCGAGGGTCTGCTCCATGGCCTGGAACATATTGCGTGAATGTTCCTCCCAGCCCATGCCTTCGGGCCGCAGATAGCAATCGGGACTCGGAACCTTGATCGTGTCCAGCAACAATGCCTTATAGGTTTCGGTGAACAGCGGCACGTCGCCCACCGACATCGCCGCAATGGTTTCGCCGTGATAGCTGTTGCTCAGGGTGACAAAGCGTTTCTTGTTTGGCTGGCCGCGATTGATCCAATAGTGAAAGCTCATTTTCATCGCCACTTCGATGCACGACGAGCCGTTATCGGCGTAGAAGCAGCGGGTCAGGCCGTCGGGCGTCATCTTCACCAGGCGCTCGGACAGCTCGATCACCGGCTGATGGCTGAAACCGGCAAGGATCACATGCTCCAGCTGATCGACCTGGTCCTTGATGCGCTGGTTGATGCGTGGGTTGGCGTGGCCGAAGACGTTGACCCACCAGGAGCTCACCGCGTCGAGGTAGCGCTTGCCTTCGAAGTCTTCCAGCCATACGCCTTCGCCGCGCTTGATAGGGATCAGCGGCAGCTGTTCGTGATCTTTCATCTGGGTGCAGGGGTGCCACAGCACCGCGAGATCGCGTTGCATCCACTGGTTATTCAGGCCCATGTACAGTCTCCTCGAGGCGGCTCGCGGCGGGCGCGGGCAAAACAATCGCGCAAGCCTATGCAATGGCGGCCCGGCGGACAACCCATTGTGTCGTCGGCGCTACTTTGAACCAGGCGATAGACGTCGCTGGCGGCGTTTTGATGGCTGACGTATTCTTCGCCGTTCCTGAGCCGACTGGCTCGAAAGACCGAGAGCCGACTGGCTCGAAAAATCGAAAATTCTTACGCTTTATTCCGGAGTTCGCTGAATGTCTGCTGGTTGGCTGCGCGCCTGTGCGCTGGTGATGATAGGGCTGTTCAGCGTTTCGGCGCTGGCCAAGGACAAGCAACCGACGGCCATCGTCATCGGCGGTGGGCTGGCCGGACTGACGGCGGCCTATGAGCTGCAGAACAAGGGCTGGGCCGTGACCCTGCTGGAAGCCAAGCCGAGCCTGGGCGGCCGTTCGGGCATGGCCACCAGTGAGTGGATCGGCAACGAAAAGACTCAGCCAGTGCTGAATAAATACGTTTCGTCGTTCAAGCTGAGCACCATCCCGGCACCGGAATTCGTGCGTACCCCGAGTTACCTGATCGACGGTACTTATTTCACCGCCGCCGACCTGGCGACCAAGCAGCCCGCCACCGCCGAAGCGCTCAAGCGCTACGAGACCACCCTGGACGAGCTGGCGCGCTCCATCGACGATCCGCTGAACCCGGCGGCCACCAGCACGCTGCATGCGCTTGACCAGATTACCGTGTCCAACTGGCTCGACCGCCTGCAACTGCCCGCCACCGCGCGGCAATTGGTCAACCAGGAAATTCGTACGCGCTATGACGAACCGTCGCGCCTTTCGCTGCTGTATTTCGCCCAACAGAACCGCGTCTATCGCGGCGTGTCCGACCGCGACCTGCGCGCCTCGCGCCTGCTCGGTGGCAGCCCGGTAT
This sequence comes from Pseudomonas agronomica, assembly GCF_025917275.1. Lineage (GTDB taxonomy): Bacteria > Pseudomonadota > Gammaproteobacteria > Pseudomonadales > Pseudomonadaceae > Aquipseudomonas > Aquipseudomonas agronomica. Next base: position 2,470 of record NZ_JAOSHO010000072.1, read on the forward strand.
TGGCCCAGGCATTCGTCAAGCAACTGAAAACCATCAAGACCGGATCCCCGGTCTCGGCCATTTCCCAGGACAAGGACGGCGTCACCGTCAAGGTTGGCAGCGTCGGCTACCAGGCTGACTACGTCGTGCTGGCAGTGCCATTGCGGGCATTGAACAATATCCAATTGACCCCGGCCCTGGATGCCCAGCACCAAGGCGCGATCAAAGGCACCAACTACGGCTGGCACGACCAGATCATGCTCAAGTTCAAGACCCCGGTCTGGGACAGCAAGGCGCGCATGTCGGGCGAGATCTACAGCAACGCCGGCCTGGGCATGATGTGGATCGAGCCGGCCATGAAGGGCGGCGCCAACGTGGTCATCAACCTGTCCGGCGACAATGCCCGGGTGATGCAGGCTTTCGGCGACAAGCAGATGGTCGACCAGGTGCTGATCCGCCTGCACGCGTTTTATCCGCAGGCCCGTGGTGCGTTCACCGGTTATGAAATCCGTCGCTACAGCACCGACCCATCCATGGGCGGCGCGTACCTGGCGTTTGGTCCAGGTCAGATCAGCAAATACTGGCGCCTGTGGGAAAAGCCCTTGCAGCGTGTAGCCTTTGCCGGTGAACACACCGACGCCATGTACCCAGGCACGCTGGAAGGCGCGTTGCGCAGTGGCCAACGTGCCGCCAGCCAGGTTGAAGACCTGGCCGCAGGCAAATCCTTCGAGCCACCGAAGGTCGCCCCGGCCGCGGCGGCTGCCGCTGGCGCGGTGGCGGCGAAGAAGGGCAACTTCTTCAGCAACCTGTTCGGTGGCTCGGATGACGACAAAAAGCCGGAGCCGGTCAAGGCCCCCGAGCCGGTAGCCCCGCCTCCAGCGCCTGCACCTGCTCCAGCGCCGGCCCCGGTAGAACCACCCGCGCCGGCCCCGGCGAAAGTCGAACCGGCCAAGAAAGCGGCGGCGAAGCCAGCGGCGAAAAAACCGGCCGCCAAGGCACCGGCTAAAAAAGCCCCGGCCAAGGCTCCGGCGAAAAAGGCCGAGCCGGTGAAGAAGCCGGTGGCCAAACCGGCGACGGCTACTGAGACCAAGGCTCAGTAACGTTCAGGTGTAAAAAAACGCGGCCCGTGGGCCGCGTTTTTTTATTCGGGTTCATTCAGAACCCCAGCGTTGCGAAATGAGTGCTGACGTCCTACACGCTTAGGCGATATTTCGGAAACTTCCCACCGTTTAACCGGAAGCAGGCGATAGAACGCCCCTCGTCATCCGTCTAGGCTCCTTGAAAAAACAGGAGCGCGCATGAACATGAGATCGATAACGGCTTTAATTGTATTAATAGTGTTTGGTGTCGGTGGCTGTGCCAATGGTCGTTTTACGCTTAAAAAACACGATCCCCAATTAGCTTACAGGTGCGCCATAGATCCTTACAGGTCTGAGTGCGTCAATAATTAACGCCCAGATGCTGTGGGCTCACGCAGGTTTGGTGCGGTAACGAGCCTGCTCGCGATGAGCCCTCTCTGCGGGATCCACGCCCGCTTCCCCTCGCCACCACGCAACGCATCCGCTTTAATCTTTCCTTAACGCACCCCTCCCAGACTGATGATCGTATTTCTCGATATTTCAAAGCGAAAATTTCCGCTTTAAATCGATAGATAACTCGCTAGTCTTGGTCGAAGTTTTTACAGGATATGAGCAATGCAGCTACGCAACTCTTCTTCTCGCTATGGCTGGGTCAGCATCGTTTCGCACTGGGCCGTTGCCCTGGCGGTGTACGGGTTGTTTGCGCTGGGCCTGTGGATGGTCGGGCTGGACTACTACAGTTCCTGGCGCAAAGACGCGCCGGAGCTGCACAAGAGCATCGGCCTGGTGCTGTTGGCGGTGATGGTGCTGCGAGTGCTCTGGCGTTTTGTCAGCCCGCCGCCACCGACCCTGGAAACCTATGGTCGTCTCACCCGCGTGGGCGCCAAGGTTGGCCATAGCGCGCTGTATCTCGGGCTGTTCGCCGTGATGATCGCCGGTTACCTGATTTCCACCGCAGACGGTGTCGGGATCTCGGTGTTTGGTCTGTTTGAAGTACCCGCGCTGGTGTCCGGACTGCCCGACCAGGCAGACGTCGCCGGCCAGATCCACCTGTACCTGGCATGGGCGCTGGTCATTTTTTCCGGCCTCCATGCGTTGGCAGCATTGAAACACCATTTTATCGACCGTGACGCGACCCTCAAGCGAATGCTGGGGCGCCAAGCCTGATGTTCAACCTCGACTCCAAAGGAATAGAAAGCATGTTGAAAAAGACGCTCGCCGCCCTGGCAATCGGTTCTGCCCTGCTGTCCGCCGGCCAGGCCATGGCTGCCGACTATGTGGTCGACAAGGAAGGCCAGCACGCCTTCGTTGATTTCAAGATCAGCCACCTGGGCTATAGCTACATCACCGGTACCTTCAAGGACATCGACGGCAAGTTCAGCTTCGACGCCGCCAAGCCTGAGGCCAGCAAGATCGAGTTCAATGTACGTACCGCCAGCGTGTTCACCAACCACGCCGAGCGCGACAAGCACATCGCCAGCAAGGACTTCCTGGACGTAGGCAAGTTCGCCGATGCCAAGTTCGTCTCCACCAGCGTCAAGTCCACTGGCAAGAACGCTGATGGTAAAGACACTGCAGACGTGACTGGCGACCTGACGCTGCATGGCGTGACCAAGCCAATCGTGGTCAAGGCCACGTTCCTGGGCGAAGGCAAGGATCCATGGGGCGGCTACCGTGCTGGCTTCGAGGGCACCACCAGCATCAAGCGCTCCGACTTCGGCAAGATGATGGACCTGGGCCCACAATCCGATGCCGTTGAGCTGTACATCTCGTTTGAAGGTGTCAAAGCGAAGTAACCTTCGCGCCTGACAAAAAACGCCCCTGGTCTTGCGGCCAGGGGCGTTTTTTATTGCACCGGATTTGAGCATACAAAGGCCCCTGTGGGAGCGAGCTTGCTCGCGATGGCGGCAGTCCCGTCACATTGATGTTGGCTGAAGCATCGCTATCGCGAGCAAGCTCGCTCCCACATTTGGTCTTGCTTCGGCCAAAAAAAGCCCCGGGTCGCGAGACCAGGGGCATTTTTACAGCTTCGAAAACTTAGCGATTGCGTGTAAGCAAGGCCGGTTTTTCGCCACGCGGACGGCTTGGCAGTTGATCCAGCTGTTCAGGCGTTGGGAAACGATCGGTTTTCGATTCCTTATGGATGATTTTCGGCTGGTTGCCACGCGGGTTCTGCACGGCGGGTTCCTGGCGAGCCTGGTCATCGCCACGGGCTGGACGTCGCGGACGAGAGTCTTCACGACGGGCCTGGCCGTCACGTGGCGCGCCGTTGCGCGGGCCGTTGCGCTTGGCCGGTGGGGTGCCGGTGGACGAACCGTTGCTGTTGCGCGGTCCGTTCTGGCGACCTTGGGGCTGGCCACTGCGCGGTGCACCTGAGCCTGCGCCTTGTGCCGGGGCGCCTGGGCGACGACCGCGACCTGCGGCCGGCTTCTGCTGGGGCACGTAGTCGACGCGGTTGCCGAAGTTATCGATATCGTCGTCCAGGAATTCGTCCGGGGCGCGATCAGATGCGGCGCGAGGTGCCGGGCGCTGCTGCTCACGGGCCGGGGAGCCCTCGCGGGGTTTCTGTTCGCGGGCCGGGCGTTCGCCGCGACCGTTGCTGGCCGGCTTTTCCTTGCCCTTGTCTTTGCCTTTGTCCTTGCGACCGCCACCGCTGCCATTCGGGCCATCGCCACGCGGGCCTCGTGGGTTACGCGGGTTGCGCACGTCCGGACGCTCGCGCACTTCAGGCTTCTCGGCCTCGATCGTGCTGGCATCGAAGCCCATCAAGTCGCCGTCGGGAATCTTCTGCTTGGTCATGCGCTCAATGCTCTTGAGCAGCTTTTCCTCGTCCGGCGCGACCAGGGAGATGGCTTCGCCCGAACGACCGGCACGACCCGTGCGGCCGATACGGTGGACATAGTCTTCGTCGACGTTTGGTAGCTCGAAGTTGACGACGTGAGGCAACTGGTCGATGTCCAGGCCGCGGGCAGCAATGTCGGTAGCAACCAGGATGCGCACTTCGCCAGCCTTGAAGTCGGCCAGGGCCTTGGTGCGAGCGTTCTGGCTCTTGTTGCCATGGATCGCCACGGCGGGCAGGCCGTGCTTGTCCAGGTATTCGGCCAGGCGGTTGGCGCCATGCTTGGTGCGGGTGAAGACCAGGACCTGTTCCCAGGCGCCAGTGGTGATCAGGTGCGCCAGCAGGGCACGTTTGTGGCTGGCTGGAAGGCGGAACACGCGCTGTTCGATGCGCTCGACCGTGGTGTTCGGCGGCGTGACTTCGATGCGTTCCGGGTTGTGCAACAGCTTGCCGGCCAGGTCGGTGATGTCCTTGGAGAACGTCGCCGAGAACAGCAGGTTCTGGCGCTTGGCCGGAAGGCGGGCCAGGACTTTCTTCACGTCATGGACGAAACCCATGTCGAGCATGCGGTCGGCTTCGTCCAGCACGAGGATTTCCACGTGGGACAAGTCGACGCTGCCTTGCCCGGCGAGGTCCAGCAGGCGACCGGGGCAGGCCACCAGCACGTCGACGCCGCGCGCCATGGCCTGGACCTGCGGGTTCATGCCGACACCGCCGAAAATGCAGGCACTGACGAATTTCAGGTCGCGAGCGTAGACCTTGAAGCTCTCGTGGACCTGCGCCGCCAATTCGCGGGTTGGGGTCAGGACCAGTACGCGCGGTTGGCGCGGGCCGTGACGCTGGGATTTGTCCGGGTGACCGTTAGGGAACAGCCGTTCCAGGATCGGAAGGGCGAAACCGCCGGTCTTGCCCGTACCTGTCTGCGCGGCGACCATCAGGTCGCGACCTTGCAACACGGCGGGGATGGCCCGCTGTTGCACCGGGGTAGGCTGGGTGTAGCCGGCGGCTTCGATGGCGCCGACTAAAGCCTCGGAGAGACCGAGGGAAGCAAAGGACATGAGTAATCCTGTTTTTAGTGAGGGCCTGGCCCAATGGGATAGTCTTGCCTGGCGCGAATGATGGTCGATCGAAGACCTCATCCCGTCCGGTCCTGCCGGGTCTGGAAGGCGGGTCCGGACAGGGCTCGCGCGGGCTGGAAGCTGCGCTGTAGCGGTGTCGGGATGCCTTTTGCAAGACCGGGCGTCCGGGCGTGAGCCTGGCGGGAACGCCGGAGTATAACAGAGCAATCGTCGTGCGCTGCTTTCCTGCTGCTCAACGGCGTATTTCAGCGCGGTACGGTGCCTTGCGACATCGTGTTGGCACCGGGGCCTGCACCATAGCGGGCACTCAGTTCGGCGTAGGCCGGCTCATGCTTGAAACGCTTGAGTTCAGCGCCGAAGCGTTGCACGAGCAAATCCATGCCGGCCTTGCGCCGTACCGCCAGGTATTGGCTTTGACGGCTGACGACCAAAGGGTTCTCTGTGACCTGGTCGCCCAGCTGCAGCGCCTTGAGCACATGCCGGCCCACTCGGCGGTCGGTGATGAGCAGGTCGATCCGACCCAATTGCAACTTGCCGAAGTTGGCTTCGTGAGTGGGCGCAGTCTCCCGTTTGAATCGGGACGATTCCCTGAAAGCCTGGCTATAGAGATAACCGGGCGAGGTCCCGACGGTCAGTCCATCCAGTTCGTCGAGCGTACGAAATGGATGCGGCCGGGCGTTGGCATAGAACATCACGAACTCGACGTCCGACAGCGGTTCGCTGGGGTAAAGCAGCAAAGCGTCACGCTCGTTACTGTGAAAGATGTCCAGCGCACCGTCCGCCAACCCTTGTTCGAGCATCGCCAGGCAGCGCTTCCAAGGCAGCAGTTGCCATTCGACGTCGATGCCCAGGCGCTTGAATACGATGGCGGTTGTTTCATAGTCCAGGCCGAGGATCTTGCCGTTTTCCTCGTAGACATAGGGCGCCCAGGGTTCGGTGACAATGCGCAACTTCTCGGCCTGGGCAGCGAAGCTCAGGCACAAGAGAAGAAGTGTCGTTAAACGGGCGATTACAGGCATGACCGGAGGTTACGACGAGAGCCTGTCAAATAGCTAGAGCGCTCTGGCTCAAGGCTCAGTTGCCTTTGGTCTGCATCAAGTGACGATAGATGGCCTCGCGGCGCTTGCCCAGCACCAGGCGAATCAGCGGATGGCCGAGCCAGTGTTTGAGTTCGTGGTCTTCCAAGGGTTTTTGCAGGCGGTGCTCAACGTTCTCCAGCGCTTTTTCCCACCAGACCGGGGCGCAGGCCTGGTCAAAGGGATTGGCGTGGCGATAGCAGCCATAGAGGATTTCGCGCATGAACTGGCGTTTCTGGCCGGGTAACGCCACGGTGATCAATTTATACGCCAGGCGTTGCAATGTGGGTGGACGAGGCAAGACGGCAGTGACCTGCTGTGTTTCATCCAGGGCGTATTGGCAAGTAGGCGCGGCGCGGTGTTTTTCCAGCCAGGCTTGGGTCTTGGCGCGAAAGAGCTGTTTGCGGCTCCAGTAGTGATGGATCAGGTCTGGACATTCACGCACCTGCACCGTGCGGTAGGCGGCCACCGACAGACAGAACTCTTCCAGGGTATAGGCTCCCTTGGCCAGCGGATAAAGCTCGTCCATCAGATTGATGGACTGGTCCAGGATCGCCGCGTCGGCCGCATGAAGGCCAATTACACCCGAGTTCAGCGACGGCATCTCATCGTCCGCCAGGCCTCGCTGTGCCAGAAGCTGCCCCAGCGTCACGTAAAGCTCGGCGTCCTTGTTGGCGCCATAATTCAAGCCGAAGGCGTTGCACAGCAACGTTCCTGGCTGGATCCGCCGAAAGAGCTCCAGAGGCGAGCAGTGGAAGAAGGTATCGGTGTCGATCAGCAGTGCCCGTTCATTTTCTTCAAGCACCTTGCGCAGCACGACATGCTTGGCCCGGAAGTGATAACCATGGGGGGCGATCCAGTCCTGGCGGGTTTCGTTGTCCAGTGGGCGCAGCCGAACCGGCAGCCCGTCGTAAGGCGCTGGGTTGTCGGTAAACACCTGGATTTCCAGCGATTGGCCCGGAGTTTCCCGTATGCCTGCCAAGGCGCTGGCAATGCTGAACACTGCTTCCTGGTGATAGGTTTCGGCCCCATAGACCAGATAGACAAGTTGTGGGGTCGTAGACCTGTTGCCATTGGGCATTTGTCGCATTCCTCTCCTGAGATCCCTATAAAAAAGCCCTGGTTTCCAGGGCTTTTTTAACACTGCATCAAGCCATTCAGCGCGGTAACTTGAGATTGTTCCATACCGCGAGGCTGGGCTCAGCCTGGTTCAGGGTATAGAAATGCAGGCCCGGCGCACCCCCTTGTAACAAACGCTCACACATTTCCGTGATCACTTGTTCCCCGAAGCCTTGGATGCTGGCCGTGTCGTCGCCGTAGGCTTCCAGCTGCTTGCGGATCCAGCGCGGGATTTCCGCGCCGCACGCGTCAGAGAAGCGTGCCAGTTTGCTGTAGTTGGTGATCGGCATGATTCCCGGTACCACCGGAATGTCCACACCCATCTGGCGAACGCGTTCGACAAAATAGAAATAGCTGTCGGCGTTGAAGAAGTACTGGGTGATTGCGCTACTGGCACCAGCGTTGGCCTTGCGCACGAAGTTGCGCAAATCATCTTCGAAATTGCGCGCCTGGGGGTGCATCTCGGGGTAAGCGGCGATTTCAATGTGAAAGTGCTCGCCGGTTTCTTCGCGAATGAACTCAACCAGTTCATTGGCGTGGCGCAGCTCGCCGCTGGCCATGCCCATGCCCGAGGGCAGGTCGCCACGCAGGGCTACGATGCGTTTGATTCCAGCAGCCTTGTATTGGGTCAGCAGGCTGCGCAGGTCGTCCTTGCTGTCACCTACGCAGGACAGGTGCGGCGCGGCCGGGACTTTGACTTCGCTTTCGAGCTGCAGCACGGTATTGAGCGTACGGTCACGGGTCGAGCCGCCGGCGCCATAGGTGCAGGAGAAAAAATCAGGGTTGTAGCTTGCCAGCTGGCGAGCAGTGGCGATCAGCTTTTCATGCCCAGCATCGGTCTTCGTCGGGAAGAACTCGAAGCTGTAGCGACGGTCTTGGGACATGGTCATATCCTTGGAAACTCGTGGGTCGGAGAGGCCTGCGCAGCCCCTGGAAGGCGGACTCGTGTGGGAGCGAGCTTGCTCGCGATGCAGACACCTCGATCCAGCTATCAGACCGAGGCGACACCAATCGCGAGCAAGCTCGCTCCCACAAAAAGCCCGCTCCCACAAGGAGAGCAGGCAATAGCGCCGATCAGTAGCGGTAAGCGTGCGGCTTGAACGGGCCTTCGACGGTGACGCCGATGTAGTCAGCCTGTTGCTTGGTCAGCTTGGTGACCACGCCGCCGAAACCGCGGACCATTTCCAGGGCCACTTCTTCGTCGAGTTTCTTCGGCAGTACTTCCACGGTCAGGCGCTCGGCTTTCTGGGCTGGCGACAGGTCGGCGTATTTCTGGCCGAACAGGAAGATCTGGGCCAGGACCTGGTTGGCGAACGAACCGTCCATGATGCGGCTTGGGTGACCGGTAGCATTGCCCAGGTTAACCAGGCGGCCTTCGGCCAGCAGGATCAGGTAGTCATCGTTCTGTGGGTCGAAGCTGCCAGCGCCGGTGCGGTGCACCTTGTGGACCTGTGGCTTCACTTCTTCCCATGCCCAGTTCTTGCGCATGAAAGCGGTGTCGATTTCATTGTCGAAGTGACCAATGTTGCAGACCACGGCGCGCTTTTTCAGGGCCTTGAGCATGTTGGCGTCGCAGACATTGACGTTGCCGGTGGTGGTCACGATCAGGTCGATCTTGCCCAGCAGGGCCTTGTCGATGCTGGCTTCGGTGCCGTCGTTGATCCCGTCGATGAATGGCGAAACCAGCTCGAAACCGTCCATGCAGGCTTGCATGGCGCAGATCGGGTCGACTTCGGACACCTTGACGATCATGCCTTCCTGGCGCAGGGATTGGGCCGAACCCTTGCCCACGTCACCGTAGCCGATCACCAGCGCCTGCTTGCCCGACAACAGGTGGTCGGTGCCGCGCTTGATGGCGTCGTTGAGGCTGTGACGGCAGCCGTATTTGTTGTCGTTCTTGCTCTTGGTCACCGAGTCGTTGACGTTGATGGCCGGGATCTTCAGCTCGCCCTTGGCCAGCATGTCCAGCAAACGGTGTACGCCGGTGGTGGTTTCTTCGGTCACGCCGTGGACCTTGTCCAGTACGGCCGGGTATTTCTTGTGCAGCAGCTCGGTCAGGTCGCCGCCGTCGTCGAGGATCATGTTGGTGTCCCATGGCTGGCCATCCTTGAGGATGGTCTGCTCCAGGCACCACTCGTACTCTTGCTCGGTCTCGCCTTTCCAGGCGAACACCGGGACGCCGGCGGCGGCGATGGCGGCAGCGGCCTGGTCCTGGGTCGAGAAGATGTTGCAGGACGACCAGCGCACTTCGGCACCCAGGGCAACCAGGGTTTCGATCAGCACGGCGGTCTGGATGGTCATGTGGATGCAGCCGAGGATTTTTGCGCCTTTCAATGGCTGTTCGCCAGAGTATTTGCGACGCAGGCCCATCAGGGCTGGCATTTCGGATTCGGCGATGATGATTTCGCGACGGCCCCAGGCAGCCAGGGACATGTCGGCGACTTTGTAGTCGGTAAAAGCGGCAGGCGTGATTACAGCGCTCATGAAGAGCCTCCATTCGTAATGTATGCGAATGGGCGCCGTTGTGCGTTTAGTGCCTGTACGAGGAGCCCCGTACGGGCAACGCCCCATCCGAGCCTGACAGGTCGAGCCTGCTGCAGCGCCCCTCGGACAGGTGGCGGGAGCGACCCAAAGCGTGGGCCGATGAAACGGGGGCGATTATAACGGGCTAATCGGATCTTCCAAAGGGTTTCTGTCGGCAAATCGAAATTGCCGATGATCGTTATAGGGGCAGCGGCGTAGAGCCCGCGCGCCCGGTCTGCCATGATGCGGGCATTCATCGGCCAGACGTCCAGGAGTGATCATGAATTTCCACACCCGCAAATGGGTCAAGCCCGAAGACCTCAACCCCAATGGCACGCTGTTCGGCGGCAGCCTGCTGCGCTGGATCGACGAAGAGGCGGCCATCTATGCCATCGTCCAGCTGGGTAACCAGCGCGTGGTCACCAAGTACATTTCCGAAATCAATTTCGTCAGTGCTTCGCGCCAGGGCGACATCATCGAACTGGGCATTACCGCCACCGAGTTCGGTCGCACGTCCATCACCCTGACGTGCGAAGTGCGTAACAAGATCACCCGCAAGAGCATCCTGACGGTGGAGAAAATGGTCTTCGTGAATCTCGGCGAAGACGGCCTGCCGGCCCCTCACGGCCGGACCGAGATCAAGTACGTCAAGGATCAGTTCAAGGACGATACCGTCGAGTGAGGCATGCGGCGCGCCCTTCGCGAGCAGGCTCGCTCCCACACAGTATCCGGTGGCGTTCAATGTGGGAGCGAGCCTGCTCGCGAAGGCGATTCTGCAGGCGCCTGTGATTTGCGGACACCACTGAACAGCTCCGGATGCCGTGTGTCGTAGGTACATCACGCCACCGGTTCAGGAGCTGTATGGACACTCACGAAGACGGCAAGACCCCTGACCTCTCGGCAGAGGAACAGCACGAGGTCGACCGCAACCAGCCGCCGCGGGCGGCGGTTCTGCACGAGATCATTCGCACCCAGGGCAACCAGGAGCTGGAGCGCAGCGTCGCGGCACTGTGGTGGTCGGCCCTGGCGGCGGGATTGACCATGGGATTGTCGCTGATGGCGATGGGATTGCTCAACTCCCGGCTGCCCGACCACGACGGCTTCAAGGTGATCGCCAGTTTTGGCTACTGCGCGGGCTTCCTGGCGGTGATCCTGGCGCGTCAGCAATTGTTTACCGAAAACACCCTGACCGCTGTGCTGCCCATCATGAGCAAGCCAACCTTGGGCAATTTCGGACGATTGTTCCGGTTATGGGGTGTGGTGCTGGTGGGCAACCTGTGCGGCACGCTGCTGGTGGCCTACGTGATGTTGCACCTGCCGATTTTCGATCAGCGCACCGACCTGGCGTTCCTGGATATCGGGCGCAAGGTCATGGAGAACGACACCGGCCAGATGTTCGCCAAGGGCATCATTTCTGGTTGGATGATTGCCACCATGGTGTGGATGATTCCGTCCATGGAAAGCGCCAAGATGCTGATCATCGTGTTGATCACCTACTTGATGGCGCTCGGGGATTTCACCCACATCGTGGTCGGTTCGGCCGAGGTGTCGTACCTGGTATTCGCCGGCCAGTTGTCCTGGGAAGATTTCTGGATGGTGTTCGCCGCGCCCACCCTGGCGGGGAACATCATCGGTGGCAGTTTCATCTTCGCACTGATCAGCCATGCGCAGGTCCGCAGCGAGACCAATACGCCCCTCAGTCGGGAAGGCCTGCCTCGACGCCCTGACGACGCTGGCGATAAATAAAATAGAGCGCCGCCAGCACGGTCAGTCCGCCCAGCAGCGCGCCGGTCCACGGCAGATCGGCGAGGTTGGCACCGCTGGCGACGACCAGCCCGCCGATCCAGGCGCCGGCGGCATTGCCGAGGTTGAAGGCGCTCTGGTTCAGGGTCGAGCCGAGATTCGGTGCCTCGTGGGCCTGGTCAATGATCAGCAGTTGCAGGATCGGGCACAGGGCGAAGGCAAAGATGCCCCACAGCACCAGGGTAATCGCCGCCGGAATCACCGATTGACTGGTCTGGCTGAACGCGGCAAGCACCAGCACCACGGCCAGCGCCATGCCCACCAGGGACGGTAGCAGACGCCGGTCAGCCAAGCGTCCGCCGAGGAAACTGCCCGCCGTCAGGCCAACGCCGAACAACAGCAGCATGACGGTGACGCCGTGTGGACTGACCCCAGTAATATCCTGCAGGATCGGCGCGATGTAGGTAAATACGCTGAACAGGCTGGTGGACGCCAGCACACTCATGCCCAGCGCCAGCAGCACGTTGACCTTGCCGAGTACCTTGAATTCGCTGGCGAGGTTGGCCTTGTCCATGGGGATTTCCCTGGGCAGCCAGACCCATTGGGCAATGGCGGCAATGACCCCGATCACCGATACCGCCCAGAACGTCGCGCGCCAACCGGCATATTGGCCCAATGCCGTACCCAACGGCACGCCCAGGACATTCGCCAAGGTCAGGCCGGTAAACATCATCGCGATAGCCTGGGCCCGTTTGTTCGGCGCGACCAACCCGGCCGCCACCACCGAGCCGATCCCGAAAAAAGCACCGTGGCACAGGGCGGTAATCACCCGGGCGGCCATCAGCGTGGTGTAGTTCGGGGCCAGGGCACACAGCACATTGCCGAGGATGAACATCAACGTCATGCCCAGCAACGTGGCCTTGCGCGGCATGTTCGCGGTGCCGATAGCCAGGATCGGCGCGCCAAATACCACCCCCAGGGCATAACCGGTGATCAGCAGCCCAGCCTGGGGAATGCTCACGGCCAGGTCACGGGCGACATCGGGCAGCAGCCCCATGATGACGAATTCAGTCGTGCCGATGCCGAAAGCGGCGACGGCCAAAGCAAGCAAAGCAAGTGGCATGCGCAAGGTCTCTGTCTGTAGTCTTGACGCTCGGATCAGGCATACGCATACCGGCGCCTTGGTTCGATCGAACGGGCGGCAGGCAGAATTATTGGTATTGATCTATGCGCAACTGAAGTGCGGCGTGGTTGCGTGCAGTATAAACAGCTGTTGAAGGATCGCGAGTCAATTCTACGGGCGGAATCAAGGAGCGTGCCGTGCTGGCAACGGTGTTGGTATTGGTCGCGGCGCTGTTGCATGCGGCATGGAATACGCTGATCAAGTTCAGTGGCGAGCGGTTGCTGGTGGTGGCGTGCATGGACACTGTCGCATTGCTGTTCGGGGCATTGGCGGTGGGCTTCGTGGAGTGGCCGCCGCTGGAAATCTGGCCGTGGATCCTGGCGTCGGCTGCATTCGAACTGCTGTATCGCTATCTGCTGATCCAAGCTTATCGGGTCGGTGACCTGGGCCTGGTCTATCCCTTGATGCGCGGCCTCTCTCCGCTCGTGGTGCTGGCCCTGACGCTGGTATTTGCCGGCGAAGTCCTGACGATGCAACAGATCATCGGCATCCTCCTGATACCGTTTGGCATGCTGTGCCTGTTGTGGCAGGGCGGTGGCGGCGACCGGCTGCCATGGTCGATGCTGCCGGTAGTCGCGCTGATCGGCCTGTGCATCGGCGGCTACACCTTCATCGATGGCCAGGCCCTGCGGCGCTGGGCTTATCCGCTGGATTACCTGGTCTGGATCACACTGCTCAGTGCCTGGCCGTTTCCTCTGTTGGCGCTGGTCGGCAAACGGCAGGCGTTCATGCTGTTCTGGCGTGAACAATGGCGCCTGGGGATGGCGGTCGGATTCTGCGTATTGTTCAGCTACGCTCTGGTGCTATGGGCGATGCAACTGGGCTCGATCGCCGAAGCGGCGGCACTGCGGGAGATCAGCGTGATCCTGGTGGTGCTCTTCGGCATGCGCTACCTGAAAGAACCTTTCGGCCGGCCGCGACTCTTAGCCTGCGGGCTGGTGCTGGTTGGCATGCTGGTCATGAAGTTCTAAGCAATGGCTGACTCTCGATTTTCCATAAATTCAAAGAAGGAACTGCGTCATGACGGTTGCGCTGTGGTGTGTGTTGATTGCCTTTCTGCTGCCTTACCTGTGTGTGGCGATCGCCAAGGCCGGCGGGCGATTCAGGCTGCGGGATAACTACGATCCGCGGGACTTCCTGGACTCGCTCGAGGGCGCTCCCCGGCGTGCATACGCCGCGCAACTGAACAGCTTCGAGATCAGCCCTTTTTTCGCAGCGGCGGTGATCGTCGCGCATCTGGCCGGCAATGCCGAGTTGGTGACCATCAACGTGCTGGCCGTGCTGTTCATAACCAGCCGCCTGCTCTACATCATTTGCTATCTGGCGGACTGGGCGGTCATCCGTTCGCTGGTGTGGTTCGTGGGGGTGGGACTGGTGGCGAGTTTCTTCTTTGTTTCGGTCTGAGCCTGGTATTTGAATGAACGCGCCGGTGCTGGCCTCTTCGCGAGCAGGCTCGCTCCCAC
>NZ_JAOSHO010000720.1 GCF_025917275.1 Pseudomonas agronomica
CCTCGCCATAAAAGCGTTCAGATCAAAGTTCGGGTGTCACCACTTCATCTCACCCTTTGCCACCTTGGCACTCAGTTCCAGGGAACTGTCTTCCCCCAGGTCCGGATAGCGTAGTTTCATGGCAGCGATCAACGCGGCGGAATCCTTGGCCTTGGCGGTTTCTTCGTCGAAGGCCTTGATGTAACCGGCGGTAAAGCGCACCGGAGCCAGGGAGCGAGCGCTCTCGCCCAGGTAATGGCCTGGAATCACGGTGTTAGGTTGCAATTTTTCAATGCCCGCCAGCGTCGCCAGCCAATCCTTGTGGGACTTGGGCGTCTGGGTATCAGCCATCCAGACATGAATGTTCTCCGCCACCACCACGCCACCCACCACCGCCTTGATCGATGGAATCCACACGAAACTGCGATCCGGTTGCGGCCCCTTGAGGCCGATGACCTGCAAGCGCTTGCCTTCCAGCGTCAGGCTGTCGCCCTTGAGCACTTGGGGCACGAACGTCTTGGACGGCGCATCGCTCTTCAGGATCGGCCCCCAATATTTCAACTTGCCGTCGGCAGTGGCCTTGATGTGCTCCACGGTCGGGGCGGATGCGAGGACTTTGGCGTCAGGGAAAGCGGCCACCAGGGTTTCCAGGCCGAAATAGTAATCGGGGTCGCCGTGGCTGATGTAGATCGTGGTCAACCGCTTGCCGCTGGCGCGGATTTTTTCCACGACCTGCTCGGCCTGGGATTGGCCAAATTGAGCGTCCACCAGAATCGCCTCTTTTTCGCCACTGACCAATACCGAAGTCACCGGAAAGATCGCCGCCGCGCCGGGGTTGTAGACATCCAGCGTCAAGTCGACGGCCCAGGCCTGGGCCGTGAAGGCCAGCACAGCAGTCGCCAGCAACAAGCGTTTGATGGGGGTGAAACCGGTCATGAGGTGCTCCGTTGTGCAAAGGCCCGCAAGGGAATGAACGGAGCTTAGTTGCCAAACTCATTACAAAAAATGCGATGCTGGAACATAGTTTGTTTCTGAAATCGGGCAGATCATGGATCGTCTACAAGCAATGCGGGTGTTCGTCACCGTGGTGGACCTGGGCAGCCAATCGGCGGCGGCCGAGCACCTGGACCTGTCGCGGCCGGTGGTGTCGCGCTACCTGGCGGAACTGGAGGATTGGGTCGGTGCCCGGCTGATGCACCGCACCACGCGCAAGCTGAGCCTGACGGCCGCGGGCACGGAGACCCTGCCGCGCTGCCGACAGATGCTGGAACTGTCCGGCGACATGCAAGCGGCCGTCAGCACGCCGGAAGACGCCCCACGGGGCCTGCTGCGCGTCAGCGCCAGCCCCTCGTTCGGCCAATCCCAATTGGCGAGCGCGATTGCCGAATACGTCCAGCGCTACCCAGGCGTGAGCGTTGACCTGCAAATGCTCGACCGCACCGTCAACCTGGTGGACGAACGCATCGACCTGGCGATCCGCATGAGCAACGACCTCGACCCGAACCTGATCGCCCGGCGCCTCACGGTCTGCCGCTCGGTTATTTGCGCCGCGCCGCGCTACCTGCGGGAACATTCGACACCGCAGCGAGTGGAAGACCTGAGCCGGCACAACTGCCTGACCCATTCCTACGTCGGCAAGAGCCTGTGGCATTTCGAGCAGGACGGCGAACAGGTTTCGGTGCCGGTGCAAGGCAACATCAGCGCCAACGAAGCCAGCACCCTACTCCAGGCCACGATAGCCGGCGCGGGCGTGGCGATGCTCCCCAGCTACCAGGCCGGTCCCCATATCCAGAACGGCGAACTGGTGCGCCTGCTGGCCCACGCCGAGCCCCGCCGGATGAACATGTACGCGGTGTACACCTCACGCAAGCACATGCCGTCGGCGCTGCGCAGCTTGCTGGATTTTCTGGTGCTCAGGTTTCCCGAGACGCCGGAGTGGGATGTGGGGTTGTAGCTACCTCTGCGGGAACCTTTGTGGGAGCGAGCTTGCTCGCGAT
>NZ_JAOSHO010000721.1 GCF_025917275.1 Pseudomonas agronomica
GAGGCCAGTCCAGACGCTACAGGTTCTGGATCAGAGCGCCGGGGTCCAAGTCACCCCAAACAACCAGGCCCGACCTTCCTCCCGATACCCATGCTGCTCACCGTCATGGCTATACAGCGCCCGGCTGTAGCCCTGGTCCAGCACGTTATCCACCTTCATTTCCAGCTTCACTTCCCGGCTCAGCGCCCAACTGCCGCGCAGCCCGAGCAGGGCATAGCCGCCCAGGGCTTTGCGGTTGTTTTCGTCGTCGTAGCTGCTGCTCACGGCTTGCCATGTGGCGCCGAGGCCCAGGCGATCGAATTGCCGATCCAGGTCCAGGCTCAGCGTCCGCCGGGCGCGGCGGGCAAGGGTGTGGCCGCTGTCGCGGTCGCGTGGGTCGATAATGGCCAGGCCCAGGTTGCCCTGCCAGCCGAACAGTTCCTGCCTGTAGGCCATCTCGAAGCCGTTGATCCGTGCCGAAGCGACGTTCTGCGGGCGTGAGTCGCGGCCAAAAATGATCGCGTCTTCCAGGTCGGTGCGGTACAGCGACGTCTCGACGCTGGCGCTGTCGCTCAGTTGGCTGCGCCATTGCAGTTCGTAGCTCTGGGCGGTCTCGGGTTTCAGGTCAGGGTTGCTGTAGTCCGGGTAATACAGATCGTTGAAGGTCGGCGCACGAAAGCTTTCGCTGTAGGTCAGCAACACGTCGTTGTCCGGGTTGACTGGCAGGGTGAGCGTGCCGCTCCAACTGTTCTGGCCGCCAAATTGCTGGTTCTGGTCGCGACGCAGGCCCAGTTCAGTGGAAAACGTTTCGGCCCGGAAGCGGTGCTGGATAAACGCTGCGCGGTTCCAACGACTGTCTTCATCGAACGGTGTGCTGCTGTTGACCCGGTCCTGATACCCATCGCCGCCGACGATCAGGCTGTTGCGCTCATCGAGTGTCACATCGTTCTGCCAGGTCAGCGAGTCACGGTAGGTGTTGAAGGTCTCGCGCACATCGCTGAGCTTGTCGTAGGTGTTCTCGCGGTTCTCACTGTGGCCCAGTTCGAGACGGGATTTCCAGGCATCGTTGATTCGCCCGTCCACATAACTGCTGAAACTGCTCACGGCAAATTCGCTGTAGGGCTGCTGGGGCAGGGACTCGAAGGTGTTGGGGTCGAAGCGGCCGAACGGGTTGTCGTATTCGCTCTTGCCGCGGTTATCCAGCAGGTTCAGGCCGACTTCCAGGTTATCGCTGAGCGCATGGCTCAAACTCAGGCTGAAGGACCGATTGCGGTTCGCGTCGTCGTCGTGGTCGCTGGCATAGGACTCGTGGGTCCGATTGCTTCCGGCGCCCTCGTCGAGGCTGGCGCCCAAGTTGAAGCGGGTCTGCTCGTCGCCACCGGACAGGCCGAGGCTGCGCTCCCAGGTCCGGTGACTGCCAACACCGAGATACAGGCGCGGTTGCAGGCCTTGTTCGGTACCGCGGCGGGTGAAAACCTGGATGACTCCGCCCACCGCGTCGGCGCCGTAGATGACTGATCGCGAGCCGCGCAACACTTCCACCCGTTCGATCTGGTTGATGTTCAGGCGTTGCAGGTTGCTGTCGCCGGAGGTGGCGTTGCCGATGCGTTGGCCGTCCACCAGCACCAGGCTCTGGGCCGACTTGGTGCCGCGAATGTAGATTCCCGGCAGGCTGCCGCGGCCGCCCAATGGCGCGACTTGCACGCCAGGCACGCGGCTGAGAAGGTCGGTGACGCTCGCCGGTTGCAGGCGTTCGATGTCGTCGCGGGTGAAGATCGTGTTGGCGGCGCTGCTGTCATTGCGGGCCTCGACCTGGCGGTTGGCGCTGATCAGGATATCGGGCAGCACCAGGGCCTGGTCGCGTTCGAAGGTGTCGGCCAGCAGGTCGGGGATGGGGAGCAGGGCGAGGGTGACGGCGAGGCGGCGTTTCATGGGTGTTCCGTGATGACGTGGTCCACACAAAAACCAATGTGGGAGCGAGCCTGCTCGCGAA
>NZ_JAOSHO010000722.1 GCF_025917275.1 Pseudomonas agronomica
GCGTTTCCTCCTCCGGCAAGCTGTACAACGCCGTCCAGTACGGTATCGACGGCAATGGCCTGATTGACTACGACGAAGTCGAGCGCCTGGCCCTCGAGCACAAGCCGAAAATGATCGTGGCGGGTTTCTCCGCCTACTCCCAGGTCCTCGATTTCCCGCGTTTCCGTGAAATCGCCGACAAGGTCGGTGCCTACCTGTTCGTCGACATGGCCCACGTTGCCGGCCTGGTTGCCGCTGGCGTGTACCCGAACCCGGTACCGTTCGCCGACGTGGTCACCACCACCACCCACAAGACCCTGCGCGGTCCACGTGGTGGCCTGATCCTGGCGCGCGCCAACGCCGACATCGAGAAGAAGCTGAACTCCGCCGTATTCCCGGGCGCCCAGGGCGGTCCGCTGGAACACGTGATCGCCGCCAAGGCGATCTGCTTCAAGGAAGCCCTGCAACCCGAGTTCAAGGCGTACCAGCAGCAAGTCGTGAAAAACGCCAAGGCCATGGCCGGCGTGTTCATCGAGCGCGGCTTCGACGTGGTGTCCGGCGGTACTGAAAACCACCTGTTCCTGCTCTCGCTGATTAAGCAGGAGATTTCCGGCAAAGACGCTGACGCAGCGCTGGGCAAAGCGTTCATCACCGTCAACAAGAACTCGGTACCCAACGATCCACGCTCCCCGTTCGTCACCTCGGGCCTGCGTTTCGGCACCCCGGCCGTGACCACTCGTGGCTTCAAGGAAGCCGAGTGCAAGGAACTGGCCGGCTGGATCTGCGACATCCTGGCCGACCTGAACAACGAAGCGGTGATCGACGCCGTGCGTGAAAAGGTCAAGGCCATCTGCAAGAAGCTGCCGGTGTACGGCGCTTAACAGCAGCTGCAACAAAAAAACCGGCCCCAGTGGCCGGTTTTTTTGTCGTTGGAAAACGAATGCCGCAGGCGCTGGCTTTCAGCGGAGGGCGGCTTCAAAGCCGGCGCGGATCTTTTCTTCGGGCAGTTCGTCGGCGATGAACACCATCACGCTTTCCCGGGTTTCGCCCGGCGCCCATTCGGTGTCCCAATCGAATCCGTACAACTTGAGCACGCCCTGGAACACCAATCGACGCGGTTCGCCCTCAATGTTCAACACACCCTTGTAACGCAGCAGTTGCTTGCCGTGCTCTTCGAGCAACTGGTTCATGAACTCGCTGAGCTTGTCGATATCCAGCGCCTTGTCGGTGCGCAGTACCAGGCTGCTGATGCGATCGCCTGTGGTGGCCTTGCCAACCGGACGGAGGCTGAACCCGGCGCCCAGGTCCGCGTTGAGATTGAACCCGCGGATATCCAGCAGTTCGGCCAGGTCGATCCTGCCGTTTTCCACCACTCGGATCGGCGCCCGCCGGTTGATCCGCGTCAGGCGGCTGCTCAGTGCCTCCACGTGGGCCGCATCCACCAGATCGGTCTTGCTCAGCAACAGGCGGTCGGCAAAACCGACCTGAGCCTGGGCGATGGGCTGGGTCAGGTGGATGTCAGCGTGGGCAGCGTCCACCAACGTCAGGATGCCGTCGAGGATATAGCGTTCACGCAGGTCTTCGTCGATGAAGAAAGTCTGCGCCACCGGCGCTGGATCGGCCAGGCCCGTGCATTCGATCACCAGGCGATCGAAGTGGATCTCGCCGTTGTCCAGCCGTTCGAGCAGCAGGTAAAGGGCTTTGGTCAGATCGGTGTGAATAGTGCAGCACACACAGCCGTTGGCCAGCGTCATGACTTGCACCGGCTCGTCACCCAGCAACTGGGTGTCGATGCCGGCATCGCTGAATTCGTTCTCGATCACGGCGATTTTCAAGCCGTGCTCGGCCTTGAGCAGGTGACGCAGCAACGTGGTCTTGCCTGCACCGAGGAAGCCGCTGAGGATCGTGACCGGGATGGGAGAGGACAAACTGGATCTCCTTTGATACCTGAAAAGAAAGCGGATTCTGTAGGAGCGAGTCTGCTCGCGA
>NZ_JAOSHO010000723.1 GCF_025917275.1 Pseudomonas agronomica
GCCCTTGGCCCGCAGCGAGTCGATGTGCTGGGCGTTGATCAGGTAGATGATCTGCATGTGCCGGGGCAGCATGCGCTCCATCAGCCCCACCGGCCAGGTTTCCAGGGCTTCGGGCAGCAACGTGTGGTTGGTGTACGACAGCGTGTCCTGGGTGATCTGCCAGGCCGCGTCCCACGCGACGTCATAGACGTCCACCAATTGGCGCATCAGCTCGGCCACGGCGATGGACGGGTGCGTATCGTTGAGCTGGATCGCCGCATGATCACCCAGGGTCAGCACCGAGGTGTGCATGTTGCGATGGCGACGCAGCAAATCCTGCAGCGAGGCGGCGACGAAGAAATATTCCTGGCGCAGGCGCAATTCCTGGCCGGCCTCGGTGCTGTCGGCCGGGTACAAGACGCGGGAAATGCTCTCGGCCCGGGCCACTTCCGCCACGGCGCCGAGGTGGTCGCCGGCATTGAAGCGTTCCAGGTGCAGGTCTTCCACGGCCCGGGCGCGCCAAAGACGCAAGGTGTTGACGCTCGCGCCGCGCCACCCCACAACCGGTGTGTCATAGGCAATGGCGCGCACGGTTTCGGCCGGAGACCAGACCTGGCGAGTCTTGCCGTTGTCGTCCGTCACGGTTTCGACGCTGCCACCAAAGCCGATCGGGTAGACCACTTCCGGCCGCTCGAACTCCCACGGGTTGCCGAAATCCAGCCAATGCTCGGTCTGCTCCTGCTGCCAGCCATCGACAATCGCCTGGCGGAACAAGCCGTGCTCATACCGAATACCGTAGCCATGCCCGGCAATGCCCAATGTGGACATGCTTTCCATGAAGCACGCCGCCAAGCGACCGAGGCCACCGTTGCCCAAGGCCGCGTCGGGCTCCAGCAGGCGGATGCGCTCCAGGTCCACGCCCAGCTCGGTCAACGCTTCGCGGGCGGTGTCCAGCAGGCCCAGATTGCTCAGGCTGTCGTACAGCAGGCGACCGATGAGAAATTCCAGGGAGAGGTAGTAGACGCGCTTCTGGCCCTTGCGGTAGATCTGCCGCGTATGGTCCATCCAGTGTTCGACCATGTGGTCGCGGGCGGCAAGGGCGATGGCCTCGAACCAATCGTGATCAAACGCATGATCGGGGTCCTTGCCGACGGCATAAGTGAGTTTGGTCAACACGGCGTCGCGAAATGCCGCAACCTCAGCTTCGCGAACAAGTGGTTCTTGAGTCATTGATGAGACCTCGAACGAGCATGGAATTGTCTGAGCCTAGTCGGTCTGACAGACGGTACAGGCTCTTGGTTCGGTGGTTTTTCCCCTGGTGCCGGAGAATCGTCGCCAAGGAATCGCCGATGGACGAATGAATGCAGGGGCCGTGCCGGTACAGGCGGGTTTTGTCGGGACGCAAAAAAAACCGGCAGATGGTCGTTCAAAATTTCACCAGTCCCGGTATGATCGCGCGCCCTGATGCATGCTGGTAAAACCGTGATGATGAAGCCCAACCTGATCGCCGCCGCGGAGATCGACCGACTCGATACCTGGGCCAAGTATTCCGCCCCGATGTGCGGTTCCTGCGTGTCGAGCTGCTGCACCCTGCCGGTGGAGGTCAAGATCAAGGACCTGATCCGGATTGGCATCGTCGATGAATTCGAACTGGGCGACCCGCCGAAGAACATCGCCAAGCGCCTGCAAAAGGAAGGGATCGTCGAGCGCTACAACCAGAAGTCGGAAATCTTCACGTTGCAACGCATGAGCAACAACGACTGCCTGTATCTGGACCGCAAGAGCCGGTTGTGCACCATTTACGAGAAGCGCCCGGACACCTGCCGCAACCATCCACGTGTCGGGCCACGGCCGGGTTATTGCGCGTACAAGCCCAAGGAAGTGGAGCGCGAGCGCAATCCGCGGACTTTGGATCGGTTTTGATCTATTGCTGATTCAGCAGCGCCTGAACCGTCGCCATCGCGAGCAAGCTCGCTCCCA
>NZ_JAOSHO010000724.1 GCF_025917275.1 Pseudomonas agronomica
TTTCGCGAGCAGGCTCGCTCCCACCTTGGAATCTGCACCTCCCGTCTGTCGGACCTTCCCGCTCACGTTGTATAAAAAAGTACCGGGAAACGGTCAGACAAAGTCAAGACAGATCGCAACGCGAGGTTTACTGTAGTCGCCCTGTGCCCGGCGATCGTGTCGACGCAGTTATCCGGACGCCCGCCTCCAGCCGCGCCGGAATTTTTAGTGTACAAAAGGTCGTTCAAGTAAAAAGGAAACCCGCAGCGATGGCGTATTACCGAACTCCTCAAGACGTGACCGCTCTGCCCGCCTGGCAAGCGCTGAATGACCACCGCAAAGCCATGCAGGATTTCAGCATGCGCGAAGCGTTCAATGCCGATCCGCAGCGTTTCAACCAATTCACCCTGTCGAGCTGCGGCCTGTTTCTCGATTATTCGAAGAACCTGATCAACGCCCAGACCCGCGACCTGCTCGTGGGCCTGGCGAACGAAGTCGACCTCAAGGGCGCGATCAAGGCGCTGTTCGAAGGCGAAATCGTCAACGCCTCGGAAAACCGCCCCGCCCTGCACACCGCCCTGCGTCGCCCGGTTGGCGACAAGTTGCTGGTCAACGGCGTCAACGTGATGCCGGACGTGCACAAAGTACTGAACCAGATCACCGACCTGGTGGGTCGCATCCACGACGGCCTGTGGCGCGGCTACACCGAGAAGCCGATCACCGACGTGGTGAACATCGGTATTGGTGGCTCCTTCCTCGGACCACAACTGGTGTCCGAAGCACTGTTGTCCTACACGCATAAAGGCGTTCGCTGCCACTACCTGGCGAACATCGATGGCAGCGAGTTCCACGAACTGACCATGAAGCTGCGCGCCGAGACCACGCTGTTCATCGTCTCGTCGAAATCCTTCAACACCCTCGAAACCCTGAAAAACGCCCAGGCCGCCCGTGCCTGGTACCTGGCCCAGGGCGGTTCGGAAGCGGAGTTGTATCGCCACTTCATCGCCGTATCGAGCAACAACGCTGCCGCCGTGGCCTTCGGCATCCGCGAAGAGAACATCTTCCCGATGTGGGACTGGGTCGGCGGTCGCTACTCGCTGTGGTCGGCCATCGGCCTGCCGATCGCCCTGGCCATCGGCATGTCGAACTTCAAGGAACTGTTGTCCGGCGCCTATTCCATGGACCAGCATTTCCAGAGCGCCCCGTTCGAACAGAACATGCCGGTGCTCCTGGCATTGCTGGGCGTGTGGTACGGCAACTTCTGGGGAGCGCAAAGCCACGCGATCCTGCCGTACGACCATTACCTGCGTAACATTACCAAACACTTGCAACAGCTGGACATGGAATCCAACGGCAAGAGCGTGCGCCAGGACGGTACGCCAGTCTCCACCGACACCGGTCCGGTGATCTGGGGCGGCGTCGGCGCCAACGGCCAGCACGCTTACCATCAGTTGCTGCACCAAGGTACCCAATTCATCCCGGCCGACTTCATCGTGCCGATCGTCAGCTTCAACCCGGTTTCCGACCATCACCAGTGGCTGTACGCCAACTGCCTGTCCCAGAGCCAGGCGCTGATGCTTGGCAAGACCCGCGCCGAAGCCGAGACCGAGCTGCGTGACAAGGGCATGAGCGAGGACGACGTGCAGAAGCTGGCGGCACACAAGGTGATCCCGGGCAACCGTCCGAGCAACACCCTGGTGGTCGAACGCATCAGCCCGCGCCGCCTCGGTGCGCTGGTGGCGCTGTATGAACACAAAGTGTTCGTGCAAAGCGTGGTCTGGGGCATCAACGCCTTTGACCAGTGGGGCGTGGAGCTGGGCAAGGAGCTGGGCAAGGGCGTCTACAACCGCCTGGTGGGCAGCGAAGAGAGCACCGCCGAAGATGCCTCGACCCAAGGCCTGATCAACTACTTCCGCGGGCGTCATCGCGGCTGACCTGTAGTTTTACATAGCCTTTGTGGGAGCGAGCCTGCTCGCGAA
>NZ_JAOSHO010000725.1 GCF_025917275.1 Pseudomonas agronomica
ATCGCGAGCAAGCTCGCTCCCACAAGGGATCGGTGTGAGTCAGGGGGCGGAGCGCTAGCCATGTCAGCCCTCTGGCGCATCAACCTCTGGGTCACGGCGTTCTTCGCCCTGGTCACCCTGGCCTGCGCAACGCTGCTGTTGCACCAGGCCACGGCGGATGTGCGGCGCGAATTGCAATCGGCCGAGTCGGTGGTGCATTACCTGCGCGAAACCGCCGAGCGCGACCCGGCTAGCCTTCAATCGCGGCTCACCGGCAGCCTGCGTCATGTGCGGGTGCGTTGGTTGGCACCCAGGGAAAACTCGCCGGCGCAAGAGCCTGGCTTGAACGCCTGGTTGGGGCATCGACTGTTGGCCGATGGTCCTGCCGCCCAGGTCGTTGAATTGCAGGACGGACGTCGGGCCTGGATCGCCGTTGACCCCGTGGATGAAATCGATGAGATCCTCGACTCGCTCATACAACTGCTCGGCGTCTGCGCGATGGCCTTGCTGCTCAGCCTGCTGGCGATTCGTTGGGCGGTGCGCCGGGGCATGCGCTTGCTGGACGAATTGCTACAGGCGCTGCATCAGGTATCCGCCGGGGATCTGCAGGTGAACCTGCGGGCAGCAGGCATTTCGGAGGCCCAGCAGTTGGCGGAGCATTTCAATCGCATGACTGCCGCCCTGGCCCAGACCCGGGCGGACAATGCTCGGCTGACCCAGGCATTGCTGGCTGTGCAAGAGCAGGAGCGCCGGTCCCTCGCGCAAACCCTGCACGACGATTTGGGCCAGTACGTGGCAGGCATTCGAGCGCGGGCCTGCCTGCTGCGGCTGGTGATCCACCAGCCGCCTGCGCTGGAGCAGACCGCCAGCGAACTGGAAGAACACTGCGATCATTTGCAGCAAGGCTTTCGCACTTTGGTCAACGATTTGTACCCCGTCGTGCTCCAGCATCTGCCGCTGGGCGAGGCCATCGAGCTGTTGGCCCGGCAATGGCAGGACAACCACGGCATCGCCTGTCAGTTGCGGGTCGATGGCGCGATACCGGCATTGGCCGGGCCGGACAAAGCCCACCTGTACCGCTTGTTGCAGGAAGCGCTGACCAACATCGCCCGGCATGCCGACGCCAGCCAGGTACGCATCCGCATGCAGCACCGCGCCGGTCGCCTGCGGCTATGGGTGCGCGATAACGGGCGCGGTGCCAAGCAGCCCGCTCGCGCCGGCGTCGGCCTGCATTCGATGTCGGAGCGGGCGCGCAGCCTCGGCGGTGAGCTGCGGATCCTGAGCCGCCCCGGCGCGGGGTGGGCCCTGGCCTTGAACATTCCCCTGGAGGCGCGATGAACATTTTGTTGGTGGACGACCACGCGGTGGTCCGGCAGGGCTACGCCAGCCTGTTGCGGGCGTTGATGCCGGAGCTGCAGGTTCGCGAAGCCGCTTCGGGCGAAGAGGCGTTGAGCCAGGTGCAGGAGCAGGTACCGAACCTGGTGATCATGGACTTCGGCCTGCCCGGCATCAGCGGGCTGGAAACCACCCGGCGCCTGCGGCAGCGCCTGCCGCAACTGCGGGTGTTGTTCTTCAGCATGCACGATGAATTGCCATTGGTTCGCCAGGCGCTTGAGGCCGGCGCGGCGGGTTACCTGACCAAGAATTCGGCACCGCAGGTATTGGTCGAAGCGGTGCGGCGGGTGTTGGCCGGTCATACCTATATCGAACAGGCCCTGGCGACGCAATTGGCCTGCGCGACCACCCGCCACGACAGCGATCCGCGCCTGCAATCGATGACCCAACGCGAGCTGGAGATCTTCGTCATGCTCGCCAAGGGCACCCCCGCGCGAACCATTGCCGAACAGCTGTGCATCAGCGCCAAGACCGTTTCCAACCACCTGACGTTGCTCAAGAGCAAGTTGCAGGTCAGTTCCCATGCCGAGTTGGTGCATCTGGGGATTGATATGGGGGTGGTGCGGGTGGCGGGGTGAGAAAT
>NZ_JAOSHO010000726.1 GCF_025917275.1 Pseudomonas agronomica
CAACGCCGCAAGCCGTTTGACGTAGCCCTGCGGTGTCGAATAGATCAACTCCACATGCAGGCTGTCGACGATGCCCAGGTAAGCGTCGCAATACACCTCAAGCGCCTCAGCGCGTACCGCCGTATACCGTGCTTGCGCCACGCACTGAAAATCATGGCGAATGCGCGCCAGGTAATCCTCGAAGCCCGTGGTAATGGCGTTGCGAATATCCGCAGGCGGAAAGTACGCCGTGCGCAGCAGAAAGCGCAGGTGCGCCGACGCCTCGTAGCGTCCGCTCAGCCGCTCAAGATGCAAGTGGCCCGGTATCCCCGTGTGCCCGGCCTCGTCGTTGAAGCAGCGCTTGATATGCCGGTGCTCATGCTTCAGCGCAATCGCGAAAACCGTCAGGAACAACGCGTCCTTGCTGACGAAGTGCGCATACAACGACGCCTTGCGCATGCCCGCCCGGACCGCGATTTCGTTGAGCGATGAGGCGTCGTACCCGTGATCGGCGAAGTGTTCGACCGCGACTGTGCAAATATTGCTGGCCGAGAGGCTGAGCGGTTTCATGGGCCACGAGATACCTACGCGGCCCCCATCGCCTGTTGCAGATGGGTAGAACGAAAATCCTTGGGCGACAGCTCGAATTGCTTCTTGAACGAGCGACTGAAGTGGGCCGAATCGGTGAAACCCCACTTGTAGGCGATCGAGGTAATCGACTCGCTCTTGAGGAACGGGTTGGTCAAATCATCCGCGCTGCGCTTGAGCCGCGCGCGCTGGATGTAGCGACACACGCTGTCGTCCTGCTCTTCGAATAAACGGTACAGATGCCGAACGGAAATGTTCAAACGGCTGGCCAGGCCCACGGGGCTCAGCCCAGGTTGGGTCAGCGACTCGTCGATGACTTTCTGTACATAGCTGCGCAGGTTGCTGCCCTGCAAGGACGCGGCGCTTTCAGCGGGCGCGTCTTGCATTTCAAAGGCTGAACCGAGCAAGGAGATGAACGCAGCTTGCAGGGCCTGCGCCTCCTGGTTCGAATCCTGGCCGCCGAGCCCTTCCCTGCACAGTTGGTCCATCAGCACGTGGAGCATGCGACCACAGGCCTTGCTCGACGAGATCTTGCCGAAGGTTTTCGAGGCACCGCCCAACTGCTTGCACACTTCGTTGCGCGAGAGTGACAAGGACGCATGTTCGATCAGGCCAAACGGGCTGATTTCGATCGATCCGGTGGAGTCCATCAGCAACATATCGCCGGGGGCCAGCTGTACGACCTGGCCGTTCTGGGTAATCTGGCAATAGCCGCTGCGTTGGCTGACAAGGAAACAGTGCTGGTCCATGTCGTGGTCGGCATTGGGTCGTTCGCGCTTGATCAGCCCGGCATTGGTGCGCAGGTTGGCGAGTGACAGGCCACCCTGTTCGAGCTTGGACACCTCACCGATGAACAGCGAGCGGTTAAACGCCAGTTCCGTGTCGAAATGGCCGCAGGCCGCTCGCAAATCCCGAGTCCAGGTTTCCAATCCATGGTGCGCAGATTGATAGGTGCTCATGGCAACTCCACAGTGGCTTCTTGTTTTTGTTGGCCAATAGTTAACATGTTATCTATATAGGCGCAACAAGCACGTGATCCCCACTGTAGAAGCAGTAATGATGCCAATTGATCACAACCCGCCCAGTACCCGCTGCAGGCCGGCCAGCACCGTGAACAAGCCTTCCCGCTGGGCCGGGCTCAGGGCGATGTAGCGCCGAAACGCCGGCATCCGGTTGACCACCTCGCTGCCGCCCATGTGCTCCAGCCGAACGCACCATTGCTGGCCATCCAGCTCGATGCGAAGGTGCTTGAAATCCAGCAGCATCAACGCTTGATGCAAGGCCGGGTCATTCATCAGCGCGGCTTCAAGCCTGCCCCCCAGCGCGGGTTCCCCCGCGCGTTGTCGACACGCCAGCCCGGTGCGCCGGATCGACCCGCGGTGGTGCAG
>NZ_JAOSHO010000727.1 GCF_025917275.1 Pseudomonas agronomica
GCGGGAGCAAGCTCCCTCGCCACGAAGGCCTGTCCAGGCTCAGGAATACCGCAACGCCTGCGCCGGTTCGATCTTCGCCGCGCGCCATGCCGGATACACGGTGGCGAGAAAGCTGAGGATAAACCCGGCAGAACAGATCAGCACCACGTCGCCACGCTGCAACTCCGAAGGCAGGTTGCTGACGAAATACACGTCGGAACTGAAGATGTGCTGCCCACTGACCCGTTCCAGCCAGCCCACCAGCTCACTGACATTCAACGCCGCAATCACCCCCAACACGCCCCCGATCAACGTTCCAACGATGCCGATCACCGTGCCCTGGACCATGAAGATCGCCATGATCTGCCGCGGCGTGGCGCCGATGGTGCGCAGGATGGCGATGTCCGCGCCCTTGTCGTTCACCACCATGATCAACGTGGCAATGATGTTGAACGCCGCCACCGCGACGATCATCAGCAACAGCAAGCCGATCATGGTCTTTTCCATTTTCATGGCGCTGAACAGGCTGCCCTGGGTGTGGGTCCAGTCGTCGGCCTTGTAGTTCGCGCCGAGACCAGTGGCGATGTCACCGGAGACCTTCGGCGCCGCGTACAAGTCTTTCACCGCCAGGCGCACGCTTTGCACCTGGTTTGGCTGCCAATGCTGCATCTGCGCCGCGTCGGCCAGATGGATCAGGGCCATGGAGCCGTCCAGCTCGGCGCCGACCTTGAACACACCGACCACGTTCAGCCTCTGCATCCGTGGCGTGATGCCACCCGGCGCGGTGCTGACTTCCGGCACGATCAAGGTGAGCTTGTCGCCGACATTCAGGCGGAAACGCCGGGCCGTGATCTCGCCGATCACCACGCCATATTCACCCGGCTTAAGGGCGTCGAGGCGCCCCTGGACGATATGCTGGGCGACGATGGACACCTTGCCTTCCTGCGCCGGATCGACACCACTGATCTGGATCGGCTGCATCGACCCCTTATGGCTGAGCATGCCTTCCATTTCCGTGAACGGAACGGCAGCGGTGACTTCGGGATTCTTCAGCGCGGCGGCGGCCACCGGCTGCCAATCGTCGATCGGGTTCACGCCGACGATAGTGGCGTGGGGGACCATGCCAAGGATGCGCGAACTCATTTCACGCTGGAAGCCGTTCATCACCGACAACACCACGATCATCGCCAATACGCCAAGGGCGAGGCCGATCATCGACGTCATGGAAATAAACGAAACAAAGCGATTGCGGCGCTTGGCGCGGGTATAGCGCGTGCCGATGAAAATCGATAACGGTCTGAACATTCGCTGGGCACCGTATGAAAATAAAAGACCCGGCGCCTGCATCAGGCACCGGGTTTCGGTCGGTCAGATGGGCGTCAGGCAACCTTCCTGCAAGTGCAGGACACGGTCCATCTGCCGCGCCAGGTTCATGTCATGGGTCACCACCAGGAACGCTGTGCGCATCGAGGTGCTGAGTTCCAGCATCAAGTCCTGGATACCCTGGGCGGTATGGGAATCGAGGTTGCCGGTCGGCTCGTCGAGCATCACCAGGCCAGGCTTGTTGACCAGCGCCCGGGCGATCGCCACGCGCTGGCGCTCGCCACCGGACAATTCGGCCGGCTTGTGCTCCAGGCGGTGCCCCAGCCCTACCCGCTCCAACAACGCCGTGGCACGCTGACGGGCCTCGGGAATGGCCGTGCGGCCGATCAGCAGCGGCATGCAGACGTTTTCCAGGGCGGTGAATTCAGGCAGCAAATGGTGGAACTGGTAGACGAAACCCAGGGAGCGGTTACGCAGAAGGCCGCGGGCCTTCTCGTTCAACGCCGAGAGTTCTTCGCCGGCCAGCCAGACACTGCCGGTGGTTGGCGTGTCCAGCCCGCCCAACAGATTCAGCAAAGTACTCTTGCCCGACCCGGAGGTGCCGACAATCGCCACACGCTCGCCTGGATGCAGCTCCAGTTGCAGGCC
>NZ_JAOSHO010000728.1 GCF_025917275.1 Pseudomonas agronomica
CCGAGCGGGAGCGAGGTCCCTCGTCGCAGGGGATAACGTGAGCGTTAGAGCTTCGGCAACTGCCCGATCCGCCCCATCATTTCGGTCACGACCTGCAGGTCCAGCAGGAACTGCTCCACGGTCTTGAACTCGTTGTCGTTGTGACCGGTGTACTTCACATCGGGCATGGCCAGGCCGAATTGCACGCCGTTCGGCAAGTCATGGACCGACGTGGCGCCAGCGGAGGTGCCGAACTTATGCTCCATGCCCAGGTTCTCGGTGGCGACGGCCAGCAGCGCCTTGACCCATTCGCCTTCGGGGTTGCGGTACATCGGTTCGTCGATAGAGTTATCGAAGGCCACCGCGACCTTGGACTTCTTGGCCCAGGCGGAAAGCTTGTCGTTGATCTCCGTCTTCAGCGTCTCGGTCGGCTTGCCCACGGGCACCCGCAGGTTCACGGCCAGCTTGAAGGTCTTGTCATCCATCCCGACGTAGGTCAGCGAGGCGGTCAGCGGGCCCATGAACGCGTCGGTAAAACCGATGCCGAGCTTCTTGCCCAGGTAATCCAGGCCCCAATTGTCAGTGGCATAGCGGGCGGCGTCGGTGATGTGGTTGTGCTTGAGCGCGACCTTGCCGTCGAGGCCGTTGATGAAGTCGAGCATTCTGGCCACCGGGTTGACGCCTGACTCGGGCTCGGAGGAGTGGGCGGAAACGCCAGTGAAGGTTAGCTTGACCGTCTTGCCGTCCACCTCGCTTTTTACCTCAAAGTCGCCGCCATTGGCCTTGGCGTAGTCAGTGCCGGCCTTGCGCAGGCTGGCGGCCAGTTCGGCGGGCTTGTCGGTGGCGAATGTCGCGACTGAAGTCGATGGGATCTGGTTGGTCGCCATGCCGCCGGTCAGCCCGGTGATCTCGGCGCCTTTGCCCTGGCCCGCGCGACGCGGGAACTTGGCCATGACCGTGCCGTAGCCTTTCTCGGCGATCACCACCGGGTAGCTGCCATCCAGCGCCAGGTTGTAATTGGGCGTCGGGTTGCGCTCGAAATAATAGGGGATGGCATCGCCGGTGGTTTCTTCGGTGGTATCGACCAGCAGCTTGAAGTTACGCGCCAGCGGCAGTTTTTCTTCCTTGATGATCTTCATGGCGTAGAGCGCCACGACGATGCCGTTCTTGTCGTCCTCGGTGCCGCGACCGTACATGCGATCGCCCACCAGGGTGACCTTGAACGGATCAAGCTTGGTGCCGTCCTTGAGCACCCAGTTTTCCGGCGTCACGGGCACCACGTCGGCATGGGCGTGAATGCCCACGACTTCGTCGCCGCTGCCTTCGAGGGAAATCTCATAGACGCGGTTGTCGATGTTGCGGAAGTTCAGGTTGAAGTCGTTGGCCAGGCTCTTGATCTTGTCGGCGATCTTCAGGAATTCCGGGTTTTCATGCTGGGCCACGCCGTCCTTGCGATAGGTCGGGATTTCCACCAACTGGCGCAAGGTCTCGGTGGCGGCCTTGCCGTACTTCACCCGGGCGTAGAGACCCAGCAGCCGATGGATCTCGTTCTGTTGCTCGGCGGACAGGGTTTTGTTGTCTTGGAAAGCGCTGATAGCGGGGCTGAGGTTGGCGGACTTGGCCAGGTCACTCTTGGCGACGCTGGCCAGGAACTGGCGGAAATCGCTGACCGAGGTGTCGGCGAAACTCGCGACCAGGTTCGCACTCTGCTGCGCGGTGATGTTGGCGTTGGCCGACATCGGCAAGGAAGTCAGGCTGGACAGGACGAGGGTGGCAATAGCAAGGCGCTTGAACGGAAAGTTCATGGTGGCAGGCATTCCTTTGCAGGGGAAAAGTGTCGTTTGATGAAACAACCACTTACAACCTAGCATCATGAATGCGGGTTGGGGGAGTCCTTTGAACGGAATATGTCGCCCGTAAAAGCGCAAACGGCGCAGAAATGAAAAATCCTCTGTGGGAGCGAGCTTGCTC
>NZ_JAOSHO010000729.1 GCF_025917275.1 Pseudomonas agronomica
GTGGGAGCGAGCTTGCTCGCGATAGCGATCTAACGATCACTCGGGTTTCTGGTAGCTATCGATCACTTCCTGCGCCGCCCGAAACGCATCGATCGCCGCCGGCACGCCCGCATACACCGCGCAATGCAGCAGCGCTTCGCGAATTTCTTCCACGGTGCAGCCATTGTTCAACGCGCCGCGCACGTGGCCCTTGAGTTCCTGCGGGCACTTGAGCGCGGTGAGGGCGGCGAGGGTGATCAGGCTGCGGGTCTTCAGCGGCAACCCTTCGCGACTCCAGACGCTGCCCCAGGCATGCTCGGTGACGAAATCCTGCAATGGCTGCGTGAATTCGGTGGCGTTGCCCAGGGCGCGGTCGACGAACGCATCGCCCATCACCTGGCGACGCATGTCGAGGCCGGTCTTTGGAGTGTCGGTCATGGCAAATCCCTCTTGTGGTGTTGGCGGCGCCAGGCGCGCACCGAGGTGAACAGCAGAAACGCGAGCAGGGCCGGCAGCACATGGAACAGCATCAGCCGTTCCAGCTGGCCGGCCAATGGCATGCCCGTGGTAAACGACACCACGTGCAGCCCGTAGGCCAGGTACAAGCCCAGCAACAGCAAGCCTTCGGCGCGGGTGACGCGATAACCGGAATAGAACACCGGCAGGCACAGCACCGCGACGCCGAGCATCACCGGCAGGTCGAAGTCCAGGGCATTGGGCGATACCGACAGCGGTGACGGCGAGGCGAGGGCGGCCACCCCCAGCACGCCCAGCAGGTTGAACAGGTTGCTGCCGATCACGTTGCCCACCGCGATGTCCCGCTGGCCCCGCAGGGCGGCGATCAGCGAAGTGGCGAGCTCCGGCAGCGACGTGCTGACGGCCACGATGGTCAGGCCGATGATGCGCTCCGACAAGCCCAGGTCCGTGGCCACTTCCACCGCAGCGCCCAGCAACAGGTGACCGGCGAAAACCAGCATTCCCAGGCCCGACACGATCATCACCAGACTCTTGGGCCAGGTCATGTGCACCACTTCGCCCCCCAGCGGGTGCGGTCGCCCCGAATGCCGGGACTGGCGCAGCAACAAGCCCAGGTACACCGCCAGGGCGGCCAGCAGCAAGACGCCGTCGAGTCGGGTCAGTTCCTTGTTCCAGGCCAGCACGAACACCAGCAGGCTGGCACCGATCATCAGCGGGATGTCGAGGCGCACCAGTTGGCGCGAGACGCGCAGCGGGATGATCAGCGCCGACAGCCCGAGGGTGACGAGGATATTGAAGATGCTGCTGCCAATCACACTGCCCACGGCGATGTCGGCGTTCTGCGCCAGGGTCGCCTGCAGGCTGACGGCCATTTGCGGCGCGCTGCTGCCGAAGGCGACGACGGTCAGGCCGATGATCAACGGTCGCACCAGCAAGCGTGCCGCGAGGCCGACGGCGGCGCGCACCAGCAGTTCGGCGCCGGCGATCAGCAACAGCAGGGCGCCGAACAGTTCGAGCAGGCTGAGCAGCGGTAGGGCGTTGATCAGGGAAATGGCCGGGCTCCGTCTATCAATCGTCGAGGGCTTGCACGCGTACCCGCGCGGTGCCGGTGCGCAACATGCCCAATTGTTCGGCAGCGGCGCGCGATACGTCGATCAGGCGACCGCGTGTGTACGGGCCGCGATCGTTGATGCGGACCACGACGCTCTCGTCGTTGCCAAGGTTGGTGATTTTCACCCGGGTGCCGAATGGCAACTGGCGATGCGCGGCGGTCAGGCCATGCTGGTCGAAACGCTCGCCGCTGGCGGTGCGCTTGCCATGGTGCCTGGAGCCGTAATAGGAGGCGACGCCGGTCTGGTCGTAGCCGTGTGGATCGACCGTCCCGCTCTGGCTGGCACAGCCGGCCAGCAGGGACAGCAGGGCGCAGGCGCCGAGGAGACGCTTCATCTGAGAGGTTCCAAATACAAATGTGGGAGCGAGCTTGCTCGCGA
>NZ_JAOSHO010000073.1 GCF_025917275.1 Pseudomonas agronomica
GGCATGCTGAAAGCCGCCGCAGGTGCCGAGGAAAGGGCGACGCTGTTCGCGGGCAAAACGAATGGCTCGCAAGGCGCCTTCTTCATTTTGGTAGGGGCCGCCGGGGACGCACCAGACACCATCGAAGTCATTCAACAACGTATCGTCGACAAGCCCGTTGGTGGCCAGCCACTGGAAACGAATGTCGTGGCCCGTTTGCCTGCCAGCTAGTTCAAGTGCGAGGGGGATCGCTCGGTGAGCGGTGATTTGCGGGTCATGATCGCCGACCAGGGCGATGTTGAGGGGATGCTGTTTTTCCATGGGTGGCTCGCCGCTTGTTGATTTCTGGTTGCCACTATAGATTGGCGTTCACGCAATCAATATTGGCGTTTACCCAAGTGATCAATGCAGCCACGCACTATCGTCTGGACTATCCCGACCTGTCCCTGATCCTTGCGCTGGTCCGTGGCGGCTCTCTGGCACGTGCGGCTCGGCTGCTGGCGGTGGATGTCTCCACCGTCTTTCGCTCGGTGCGTCGTCTGGAGGCCGCCCTCGGCCAACCCTTGTTCGATAAAAGCCGTTCGGGTTACTTGCCCACGAGCCTGGCCCAGGCGTTGGCCGAACAAGCCGAGCGGGCAGAGCAAGCCTTGGAGGCGGCGCGGGTGGGCGTGGAGCAGGGCGGCGAGGTGATCAGCGGGACGGTGCGCCTGACCTGCAGTGACTCAGTCCTGCAAGCGTTGTTGTTGCCGGCGCTCGCTCGTTTCATGCCGGCTTATCCGGCGTTGAGCCTTGAACTGAGCACATCGAACGACTTTGCCAACCTGAGCCGTCGCGACGCCGACGTTGCGTTGCGATTGACCCGGACGCCGCCGGAGCACCTGGTGGGGCGCAACCTGGGCAGTGTGGCTTACCGCGTATGTGCCGGGGCTGAATATCTGCGCTCGGTCAATGCGCGGGAACTGGCGTCCATGACCTGGATCGCGCCTGACGATTTCCTGCCCGATCACCCCACCGTGGCCTGGCGTCGCCAGCACCTACCCGGCGTGGTGCCCGCCTATCGTTGTAATAGCATGCTCTCGGTCACCGAGCTGGTGCGGGCAGGCCTGGGGGTTGCGGCGTTGCCGGACTTCTTGATCGATGCAAGCAAGGGCGTGATGCCTTTGAGCGAACCGCTGAAGGGTTACGACACGGCGCTGTGGCTGCTGACCCGTCCGGACTGCCGGGCCTTGCGCTCTGTGGTGACCTTGTTCGACGAGTTGGGGCGCAATCTGCGCTGGTGCTGATTTTTAACGGAGCAAGGGTGCATGACTCAATGGATGACGCTCTCCCAACGGTTATAGTGCCTTGAGCACCCGCACTTGTCAGAGAGCATCACGATGACGAAGTCTTCCCAGCCCACACCCTCCGCAGCCGTTGACCACTTGCGCTTTCATCGCCCTCACGCCCATCTGGCGCCGACCTTTGGCAATGATCGCTTCGCGCTGAGGGCGGAGGCATTCGCGCGTTTTTTCGGGACGCCGATGTTCCTAGGCGCGCAAACCTTGATCGTCCTGATATGGGTAAGCCTGAACCTGCTAGGCGTGTTTCATTTCGACGCCTACCCGTTCATCTTGCTGAACCTGGCGTTCAGCCTGCAGTCGGCCTATGCCGCGCCGCTGATTTTGCTGGCTCAAACCCGTCAGGCCGCCCGGGACAAAGCCCAGGCTGAAGCCGATGCCCAGCATCGCGAAGCCTTGGCTGTTGCCAACAGCGAGCGCCAGGCTCAGGCCGCCCAGAACACGGCGCAGTTGCTCGAATTGCTCGAGCAGAACACTCGCCTGACGGAAATGACCAAGGCATTGACTGAGCGTATCGACAGCTTGACCACCGAAATGCACCAGAAATTCATAAGTGATTCATCCGTGCAGTAAGCCCTGCACGGGAATCCACCGGTCGATCAGGCCTGGTAGCGACTCAGGAACATGTCGAGCGTCGACTCGATCACCCGAGTCTGCTCCTCTTGGGTCAGGCTCGGTTGGCCCATTGAAACCTGCGGCCAGAACGCGAACGTTTTGAGCAGCCCATGCATCTGTTGGGCGGCAAAGGCCGGCTCAACGGGTTTCAACCGACCATCGACCTGGGCCTGGCGAATCCAGGTCGTCAGGCCTTCTTCACGTTGCCCCATGCGCGACACCATGTCCTGGGCTCGCTCCGGGGAGTGAATCGTCGCCGCGATGGCGATGCGTGCCAGGTCGAGGAAGTTCTCGTCCGCCAGCAGGTGCAATTTGGCTTGCAGCAGCGTTTGCAATTGCTCCCGTAGAGGCGCCTGAGAGCGGTAGGGCATGTCCAGTTCCGCAGTGATGCTGTTCCATAACCGATTCAGAATTTCGGCAAACAGTTCTTCCTTGCTCGGGAAATGGTTGTACACCGTGCGCTTGGATACGCCAGCAGTCGCCGCGATCCTGTCCATGCTGGTGACCTCGAAACCGCTGCTACGGAATTCAGCAATCGCGGCTTGGAGGATGGCTTCGCGTTTTCGCTCGGTGAGGCGTTGCGGTGCGGTCATGGGCATTCGTCGGTTGAAAGAGAGAATTTACACTCGGCAGTTTACTTGGCTGGAGGATTGATGCAATGTAGAAACTACACCGAGTGGTGTAGTTTTTTGAACCAAGCGGCTGAGCATGCACGTAGCGGCCATCCAGCGTCCACAACGGCGAAGCGCAATGGCGCCGACGCCCTTGGAGTTATCGCATCATGACCATTTCTTCCCCCGATAACCCTGCGTCGCGACATGAGCAGGGCAAGTATCGCAATCATGCCTTCACACCGCGTGAAGGCTTTGGCACCACCCTGCGCATCATCTGGAACATGATCTTCCACAAGCCGCACTCCACCCGTCCTGCGGGTGCCATCGACGTTCGACCGTTGACACGTGCCGCGCTGCTGGCCGCGCCGAACCACAGTGTCTTTCGCCTGGGCCATTCCACCGTGCTGCTCAAGCTGCGGGATAAATTCTGGCTCACAGACCCCGTGTTCTCCGAGCGCGCCTCACCTGTGCAATGGGCCGGCCCCAAGCGTTTTCACCAACCACCCATCAGCCTGGAAGAATTGCCGCCCATCGAAGCGGTGATCCTTTCCCATGATCATTACGACCACCTCGACCACCACGCCATCCTTAAGCTGGCGACCAAGACCCGTCACTTCCTGGCACCCTTGGGCGTAGGCGACACCCTGATCAAATGGGGCATCGATGCCAGCAAGGTGCGCCAGTTGGACTGGTGGCAAGGCACCGAGGTTGACGGCATCGAGTTCATTGCCACGCCCTCCCAGCATTTTTCCGGACGTGGCCTGTTCGACAGCAACAGCACCCTGTGGGCTTCGTGGGTCATGATCGACGGCGACACGCGGATTTTTTTCAGCGGCGACACGGGTTATTTCGACGGTTTCAAGCGCATCGGCGAACGATACGGCCCGTTCGATCTGACGCTGATGGAAACCGGCGCCTATAACGTCGACTGGCCTCATGTCCACATGCAGCCGGAGCAAACCTTGCAGGCCCATATCGACGTGAAGGGGCGCTGGTTGCTGCCCATCCACAACGGCACGTTCGACCTGGCGATGCATGCCTGGTATGAACCCTTCGATCGCATCCTGGCGCTGGCCTGGGAGCGCAACGTCTGCATCACCACGCCCCAAATGGGCGAAGCTTTCACACTGACGCAACCACAATGTGGCCGCGCCTGGTGGCTGGATGTGGAATCCTCGACGTATCAAGACCAAGCTGGGATCGCCTAGAACCTGCGCGGTAGGTTTTACTCGATCATCGCGTAATCGGGCCGCCCCATCGGGTCGGGCGTCGCGCCCTTGATGTTCATGCCGCGCCCCGGTGCGAAGCCGGGGAAGAACACCAGGCCCTCGGCTTCCAGGCGAAAGGCCAGCGCCAGGCGGGTCACGTCAAGCAACTCGCCACCGGCCTCGAAGCGCCGGATAGCCTTGACCGAGACGCCGGACTGCCGGGACAGCTCCTCGACATTCCAGCCCAACATGGCGCGGGCCTGCGCACTGTGGGCGGGGGTGAATTGATAGACAGCGATGCGTTCCAGGGTGGTTTTGATTGCGAGAGAGGCCATGAGCAGCTCCAAAGCGGCGGATTTAAAAGCACTGTGTTTTTGTACAGTTGTTTTGAGGCCGCTTCAATCTCATTTTTTTGATCAACGACCAGCGGTCATCTCCAACCAGGTACTTGGAGCATGGCCGAGCGTGCGGCGAAACATGGTGGAAAATGCCGCTGGGCTGTCATAGCCCAAGTCCAGGGCGATGCGCGTCACCGAGTCTCCGCCAGCCAAGCGAGGCAGCGCCGCCATCACGCACGCCTGTTGACGCCATTGACTGAAACTCAGGCCAGTGTGCCGACTGAACAGCCGATTGAACGTGCGTAAGCTGATGTGCAACTGCGCCGCCCATTTCACAGGCGAGGCATGGGCGTCAGGGTGTGTCAGGAACGCCTGGCATAGTTCGAGCAGCTGTGGATCCCGTGGCATGGGAAGGTGCAGCGGCAGATGGGCGCTGCGCAGCAGTTCATGCAATAGCAGACCTATCAGTGCACCGTCCCGTCCCGCCTCGTCGTATTCCGGCGCAAGCTCGACGGCTTCCATCAACAACTGACGCATCAAGGGCGACACGCTGATGACTTGGCAGCGTGAATCCATGGCCGTTACCGTGGCCGGTTCGATGTAGAGACTGCGCGTACTCACGCCCAGCATCAGTACTTCATGATCGACCCCCGGCGGAATCCACACTGCCCGTTGCGGTGGCACCACCCAGTTGCCATCCGCCGTGCTGACCTGCATCACCCCGGTGGCGCCGTAGAGTAACTGCGCGCGGCGATGGCGATGCAACGGCAACATTTGGCCGTGGGCGTAGTCGGTGCCGATGGCAACGACGGCCCTGGGTGTCGCATCCAATAGATCGATAGAGCTGTTGCGCATCGATGGGCTACTCGCAATTGGCGTAAACGCGAACATTGTTGGCTTATTTGCTACGGCGAGCCAAGCTTGGCGTTCTTATCGTAGGCATCTCCCCATTTCACGGATTCGCCGCGATGTTCTATGTATTGCTTGCCTGTTTTGGCTGCCTGAGTGGTGTGACGGCCGTGTTGTTCGGCTTCGGTGGTGGTTTTGTCGTGGTCCCACTGATGTACCGCATGCTCACCGCCAGCCACGGTACCGACGACCCA
The DNA here is from genome assembly GCF_025917275.1 of Pseudomonas agronomica. Classification (GTDB taxonomy): domain Bacteria; phylum Pseudomonadota; class Gammaproteobacteria; order Pseudomonadales; family Pseudomonadaceae; genus Aquipseudomonas; species Aquipseudomonas agronomica. The sequence continues at coordinate 5,195 of NZ_JAOSHO010000073.1, forward strand.
ATCGGCCAATCGGCGATGCACATTGCCGTGGCCACCTCGACCTGCGTGATGATCGTCAACGCGCTGATCGCCACCGTGAAGCATCACCGCGCCGGTAATCTTATTCGTCATTATGTATGGCCGTTGGGCGGCTTCATTGGCCTGGGCGCTATCATCGGAGCCGTTATCGCGATGTGGTCGAACAGCGAAGTCATTCGCTATGCCTTTATCGTTTACCTGAGCGTGACCATTCTGGACTGCTTGTTCAGACGCGGTTTTCTGACACGATCTGACGCTGTAATCCCACGGCGATTGAGCAGTACAGAGGTCTCGGCAGGCGGGATCAGCATCGGTGTCATTGCCACTTTTCTGGGCGTGGGTGGCAGCGTCATGACGGTGCCCTTGCTGCGCCGTTGCGGGCTGAACATGTCCCGCGCGACGTCCATGGCCAACCCGTTGAGTTTGCCGGTTGCGGTGGCCGGGACGTTGACTTACATGGTCGTGGCCGGGTTTACCGAGTTTGATTTGGGGGCGTGGTTTGTTGGGTATGTGGATCTGCAGGCGTTCGCGGTTTTGACAATTGGATCGTTGGTGGGGATTCGGCTAGCGACGCCGTGGATCGGGCAGATACCGGATCGACTTCATGCTTGGGCCTATCTTGGGTTACTGGTAATCGTGATGCTGGGTATGTCAGTGGATTAATTCCCCGCGCAACGTTGCTCGGAACCATGAGGGAAGAGCGACATGTCGATTCTCGGAGGCTGATTCGGCATACTTCGAACCCTTCATTTCGTGAGCCAAGGCTCGCTTTTTCCAGGAATATTTCATGTTCAAGGGATTGTTGCTGCTGGCATCCAGCGCCACGCTATTACTTGCCCTTTGTTCGACCGCCAGTGCCGAAGGTGGCAGTGGCGTCTTTACCGGCACCCTGGGCAAGATGCCCATTGTGCTGGGACTCAACACTGCTCAAGAGGACGAGGTCATTGGTCGTTATTTCTATGAGAAATACCATCGTGACTTGGGACTGAGCGGCTCGTTGCAAGAAGAGACCCTGACGCTGGTCGAGGGCGGTACCCGTTACGACGACGGCCAATCGCTGCCAACCCTGACGCTGCATAAAACGGCCAACGGCTGGCAGGGTGAATGGAAAAATCTCAAGGGCAAGGTTCTGCCCGTGCAGTTGACCGAAGCCACGCTCCCCGCACCCGGGGCTGATCTTGCGCCCGTTATCGCCGAGTTGCGAAAAAGTGACCCTTATGAGTATCTCCGTCTGCTGGGTTTGAAACTCAAGCCGGGCAAGAAAGAGTCTTTCATGGGCCATGACTTGCAATGGTGGACGGAGCCTCAATCCGGAATTTTCCTGTTCAGCGTCGAGTCCGGCTACTCAAAAGAAGAACTGGAGCGGGTCAATCGGCAATTATTGGGTCGGCTCTGGACCGAAGTCATCAGCTACTACGGCTGTCTGTTGCAGGGCGCGGATAATGCCGAGTTCGAACAAGGTGTCGCGCCCAAATTCTTTTCACCCGATGTGATCAGTCTGAACATTTCCACAAGTTACTACTGCGGCGGCGTGCATCCGGATTTTGGCAATTCGCCCCTCAATCTCGATGCTCACACCGGCCACAGTTTGTCGCTGGAAGATGTGCTCTGGGTTGGCTCCGGCAAGCCACCGCTGTACGCCGGCCACAATGATGCGGGTGATGCTCCGTTGACCGATGAAGAGAGCCATGCGCGATACACGTACCAACGCGAGGTATTCGCGCCATGGCTGATCAAGCAATTCACCACGCTGTACCCCGACGAGATGCTGAAACCAGCGGATGAAGACAGCTGCGACTACACCGATGAAGGCGTCTGGGGATATTCCAACTGGTACTTCACCGAAAAGGGTTTGTACCTGGGGCCGTTCTTCATCCGGGCGCAGCGCGATTGTGATGATCCGGGCTGGTCGGTGCTGCCGTACGCAGTCGTAAAACAACACCCCGGTGCGGTCAAACTTCAATTGCCTGGGACGAGTGACTAGCCCTCAGCCAACCCCGGCGCCTCCCGAATAATGAAGTGATCCAGGTTCTCGATATTGGCACTGAACACCCCGAACGTTTCTTCGGGGTTCTTCTTGCTCGGCACCTGCTTCAACTCCGGCGTGACGCCATAGAAGAAGCAATACAACGGCGCATCACTGTCGATGGCATGCTTGATCTCTGCCAGGAATGCCTTGCGCTTGCGGTAGTTGTCGATCAGCTTCTTGCTCAGGTAAACGGTGACCGAGTAAGGTTTTTTCTTCGCCTCGTCCGGGTGCTTGGACCAGACCTTTGCTTCGAAGTCGATGCGAAAGCTCAGGGTGTAATCCTTTATCTCCTTGATCTTGCCCCAGTAAATCAAGCCCTTGTTGTCCTGCAAGTACTCGATCTTCTTGAAGAACGATGCATAGGGCGCCGTGTGCTCGCCGATCTTCAGCGGCTTGCGCTTGAGCAGATCCTTGTCCGCGAAGTTCGAGACGAAACATTCCACTGGGTGGGCGAAGACGCTGGTCTTGTCAGGTGTCGAGTCCTGGGCGGAATGAGCGTTATCACCGTGGGACGATAGGGTGGGCGACGTAGGCCGAGTCGCTGCCTCAACGTCCTTCGACGGATCGGACGGCTTGCGCACGTACTGACGCCGAGTCAGTAACAGTTCCGACGGAAAATGCTCCTCGCGGTCGTCATCTGCCTCAACGCTTTGCGCATCAAGCCCTGGCGTTTTCGGACTGACATAAGGGCAGCCCTCGATATGCTGGGTCGTCGGCTGATTTTTGAAATGCGGCGTGCGGATGTAATTGATGTTCTTGGCATTGAACGTCGTCAGCCGATTCCCCTCATCAAACGCCGCCCGACAGGCATCGTTGGGGCACTGAAAGCGCTCCTTGGCCGAATCGAAGGCCATGGTCTCGTCGAAATTCAGGTCCCGAACGTCATAGATCGAAAGCTTGGCATCGAGGCTGAGGCAATAGGCGGTGTCGAATTTCATCGGGGCTCGGGTCCGTGAGAGGAAGTGTATTAATACCGAAGGGCAGGGCGGGATGCACCCGAAGTTTCAACACACCAACACGCAGGCGTCAGGCTTTCTCCAGTCATTCAGCGTCAAAGCACGCAGTCATAGGTGCGGATGTTCTGCCTCAGCGCCGCCAGAAATGAGAAGGCATTTTCCACCCGCTCGCCCTGGAACCCGTGGTAATAGTTTTCTGGCGTCAGCACGGTGCCTGCGCCGCGTTTGTTGTCGGGGTGCAGGCAGTAGGGGATCGACAGAAAACCACTGTCGAAAGCACCGAGCAGGGCTTCGGACAAGTTGCTGTCGTGGGCCAGCGCGCCTTCGATCAGGCGTTTCGCGCTGCGCAGGACGCGCTGGTGCTCCTGGGAATCGAACGGAATCTGCGGTAAAACGCCGTCGGTGTTCAGGCAGTAGTCGCAGTATTCCAGCGCCGCGATATTTTCCTCTACCCGAGGAATGCGCCTTGATTCCACCGGAGTCTTGATGATTACGCGCTGCACGCCCGTGGCGCGGATCATGGCCAGCGCATCGCCAGTGATTCGGCAAAAACCGCCAAGCGAACGCGGGAAGAACCCCATGAACACATAACCGACAAAGTGATAGCTGCCCGGCGCGAAATACTCGGCCGCCAGTTGTTGGAGGGCCGTCACCGCCGCACGATCCTGCACCGGCGAGGTGCCTTGGGCGTAGGAGAACGACAGCGTCTCGATGCCATGGGCGCGCAAGAACAACCCTTCAAGGATATTGAGCGCCACCAGGACCACCGGGTCGCACATCTGTCCCATCATGCAACCGGCGAAGCTTTCGATGTGACTGTTGTCGACGCCGCTGGACAGTACCTGACAGGCTTTCTCCCAGTGACCGAACGCCTCGCGCAACGGCGTGCGACTGTACGGCAGGCAATAGGAAATCGGCCCGCCCTCGGTGGTGGGCAGACCGACTTCGACCATGCGCTCGAAAATGTGCAACGGGTTGGGTGAACCATGACGAACCTGCACCGGCAGGCGGTAGCGCGCATCGATCTCATCAATCATGGCGCGGGTCTGCGCCGGTGGATGGTTGACGATCGGATAGCCGTTGAGCATCGATTCGCTGTCGATGGCCCGTTGCGCGGCTTCAAGATTGTTTACCCGGGTGAACGCATCGAGCGTGATGGTGCACACCGTGTTCGCCCGGCTCGCTGCCGTGGCTTCCAGGCCGGCTTGCATCCGGGCCGGGTCACTGAAGCCCATTCGCGGCTGGAGCACCGGGCCACGCGCGTTGAAGCGTTCAAGAACATGAGTGTTGAAATCGATCATCCTGATCTGCCTTTATCTGCGAATCGGTAGGGGAACAACGGGTCAGCGAGCGACCCGTTTCTCCAGGTAATGCTCGGGATACAACTGGGCAGATACCAGTTCCTGAAAGGCATCGAAGCTGTTGGCCACGCTGTCGTCGAACACCTCATCGAAACCTGCGGCGCGCAGTGTGGCGCTATGTCGGGCGATGGTCTGGGGATCGTTTTCGGTGCAGATCTTGCCGCCGATATACACCCCATCGGTGTGTTTGGTTTCGCGACGAATACGCTGCGCGAGTTCAGCGCCTTCGATGTAGCCATGTCCGTTGACTGTGCTGACGACAACCATGGCGCTGGCGTGGCGGTTGAGCCGTGCAATCACCTCATCCATAGGCGTGTTCGGTCCCAGGTTCTCGACGTTGTAGCCAATGTCAGTGAGCAGGAACTCCATGAACACCAGATTCCAGCTATGGGAGTCCGAAGGCACGGTGGTAAGCAGAGCGGTTTTACTGAACGTCATCGTTAAAGTCCCTTTTAAGTTGCTGTCCTGGTTGCGTAGTACGGGAGTGCCCGTTGAAAGTTGCGAAAGTTGGTGGTCACTGAGTTGATGTAGCCCCAGTTGTCGGCATAGTTCGTGGGAAAGGGTTTGGAACCTTCGATCCTGTCGCGTTCGCGGGCAGTAATGTAGTTCGGCCAGTCTTTGGACCGCGGTCGCCGATGATGAAAGTCGTGGCACGGTGTATCGCCGACCATCACAAACACCCGGACAAACAAGTGGAACGCCAGCATCTTGATCAGCCACACGCTGATATGGGCGAAGCGTCGAACAGTTCCCGCACCTTCGGGGATGCGCAGCTCTTCGCCGATAAATACGCCGGTGGTGCTCTCGCAAATGAAGTCGATGCCGCGCCGTTCCAGTACGTCCACGCTGGGCCAGGTGTGCTCGGCCGCCAGGCGAAATGTGGTGCTGATGTGGTAGCCGGCGAAGATCGGAATCACCCACGCCACGATGAACAGATCGAAATGACCCAAGGCTGCCGACAGCAGTGCAAGGCCCGCCCAGAAGACCAGCGTCAATCCTGCGACACGGCGGTTTTCAGCCGTGGCGGTGCCCTTCAATCGGCCCCAGAAAGAACGCAGCATGGCCAGTGGCGACAGCGCGGTCGAGACCAGTTTGGTCCACAGGGTGGCGATGCTGTCGGACGGTTTTAACCCCACCACGCTTTGCAGGTAGGAGAGGGTGTCATCATCGTCGGTCAGCAGCGTTTTCGAACTGTGATGCAGAGCGTGTTCGCTCTTGTAGGTATCGAAGGGCTTGAGCATCAGGACGCCGGAAATGATCCGGCCGACGGTCATATTGGTCTCGCGCGATTCGAAGACCATGTCATGGGCACAGTTGTGGCAGATCATCACTTGCATCTGCTTGATGCCACCGGTTGCCAGGACAAAACCCAGCAGCCACAACGCAATGTTGGCCTGCGAGTAACCGATACCGGCCAACAGCGCGCCGCCGGCTATTAATCCCGCCGACACAACGATATGGTGGAACGGCTTCAGGGGGCGGACTTTATCGAGATCTTCGGGCAGAGGCTTGGCTGTCAGCCAACTCAGAAACGGCTGCATGAACCCTGGAAGGGCGCGCATTGAGTTACGTATCATCCATGTTTCCTCTAGGGTTTCGCTCCATGCAAAAACTGTAACGTGGCCTCTGGATATTTCGAATAGAAATAGGTGGGGATCGATTTTCCATTTTTGGGTATGTCATCGACATGGATTGGGATGATTTGAAGGTTTTTATCTTCGTCGCTAAATCGAACAACGTGACCGAGGCCGGAATCTCGCTCAAGGTTTCGGCCTCGACGGTGTCGCGCAAGATCGCGGCGCTTGAGGAATCGCTCGGTACGGTATTGTTTTCGAAGAAGACTAACGGTTACTTCCTGACTGAAGCGGGAAGGGCGTTACTGCCGTTGGCACTGGAAACGGAGGAGCGTTTCAAACTGATCGAGCGGCAGATGTCACAACCGGGTGATCGCATGGCGGGACAGGTGCGCATCGATTGTCCGGAACTCATGGGCACGCACTTGATCATTCCGCAACTCGCGGTATTTCACGATCAGCACCCCGAGATCAGCTTCGACTTCATTAACTCGGCGGTGTCGTCGAAACTCACACAGAGCCACAGCGACATCATTATCCGCTTGCGCAGACCGGAGAACGGTAACTTCACCATGCGCCGGGTCGGGACCCTGATGCAGGGGCTTTTCTGCTCCCAGGCGTATGCCGATGCCAACGGCCTGCCGGCCGAACCCGCCGACCTCAAGCACCACAGCCTGATCGGCTGGACCGAAGAAATGTCGTATATGCCGCTCGCCCAATGGTTGAGCGAAATGACCGGAGACCAGAGGCTGTGGATGCGTGTTTCAAACCTGAATGCGCAGCTCAAGGCCGTCGAAGCCGATCTGGGGATTGCCGCATTACCCGTCTATGTCGGGCATCAGTCCGGTCTGTGCCAGGTGTTGGCCAATCGCCCTGGGCGCAGCTCGGAAATCTGGTTGCTGCGCAACCAGGCTACCCAGGGTGTGAGCCGCGTTGATCGAGTGGTGGAGTATCTGACGGAGCTGTTTCACGGCGATATTGCATGAACAGTGGGTCTGGCCATAGAAACCTCCTTAAAGCGGGCCGATGCGCAGGAAAATCCAAACAGCAACCGCTATCAACATCAGGCCGAACGCAGCGTTCTGAAACATCAGCCATTTGGGGCGCGATTGGATCAGTTTCTGCACGGTCGACCCCATCGACACCCAGATGACGTGCGAGAGGAAGTTCAGCGAAATCAGCGCCGCACTGAGGATCAACACGACCGTGCTGCTGGTCTCGCCGGAAGGCATGAACGTGGAAAACATCACCAGCAACATCACGATCCCTTGCACGTTGCCCAGTTGTACAACAATGCCGTCCCGAAATTGCAGGTGCATGGCCTTGTCGGTGGGGACCCTCAGTGGACGACGCAGCATGCGCACACCCAGCCACAGGATGTAGAAACTGCCCACCACTTGCAGCGCCCATACCAGCGTCGGATTGTTCGTCAGCGTGTGATAAAGACCCAAGCCGACCAGCACGGCGATCAGGAAGTAAGTAATGTCGAGCCCAACGATAAACCGCACCGAACGACGCACACCGCTTTGCGCACCCGACGTCGCCACCATCAAGTTGCCAGGGCCTGCACTCAGGGTCAGCGGCACCATGGTCGATAGCCAAAGCAACCAGTTGATGCTGAGAATTTCTTGCATGTCGTCTTCCTTGATCACAACGCGGACTTGATTCCGGCAAGTCTAATTCGTGGTTGCTTCTAAGGTTATAGCGAAGAGCGCAAGGCGGTTTTCCATAAATAGGGGAAGCGCGGTAGGACGAAGGGTGAACTGCTCGTGACTCTCAAAAACAACCCAGCCATTAAGCCTGCCACCTACCTGCGCCCTAACGCCAACCCGTGGCGAGAGGGTTTAGCGAAACGTCGCATCGCCCCGCTGGGTTGCGCAGCAGCCCCAACTCCAATCCCAAACAAGAAGCCGCCGCCCGAACACGGCTGACGGCTTCTGCTTGAAGGCTCAAAACCCTCGCAAAATCCGAGAAGCTTTCCGCCACCAGGATTCGTGCTGCCCAAACGGATCATCCACCAGCACCGCCGGCATGTCCCGCAAGCGAATCCATGGCTCATCCTGCCAGTGCAGCATGCAGAGCGACATCTTCGGCCAATCCAACACGCTCAACGTAGGCCGTTCCAACTTATGCGAATAGCGCTCATCCCGCAGGGTTGGCACCACCTGATGCGTGATCCACTCTCGCAGCAATCGATACTCAGGGCAGTAGTGATAAATCAGCAGCGCATAAACGCCTGACTCGCTCAGCATCAGACGCTCTTCGGTCAAGCCGTGAACATGCACGAGCATCATCCGGCGCTGGTCAGGGTCAAGCTTGCGGGTCATGCGCTCGTCGAGGTGCTTGCTCATCAACCGCCCCAAATCGGAGGCGCTGAACCAAGCTTGGTTTTCAAGCAGAAGGGCATGAAAATTAACGTTATGACGGGTAAAAACCGCCGGAGTGTTAGCGTCAGGCATGACGGTTCTCCGAGACATACGGAGAGCAGAGCTGCGTTTTTGTGGGCATAACTACCTCTACGTTTGAAGGTTAGTGGCGCGAGCCCGACGTAGAGGATGTAAGAAAAATCCCAACTGGCTATTTCCCCACACAGAATTGCACGTGTCCTCGGACAGTACGCGATTCCATGTTCGGCGATTAGCTACTACGTTGGGCGTTTCTTAGGCACCTGCGACTAAGATAGGTAACGAGGCGATACGGGGTCAATACGGAAAAAATCTGAGTTTGTTGTAGGGCAGAGGTGGTATGCCTGTCCTGAAGTTAAACGCGGTTTGGGCCCCTGTAGAAATGCAAAAACCCCGTTTTCACGGGGTTTTAGTTACGCATGCAGCCTAGGATCTGTCTTTCGAATCAATCCCAGCTCAAAGCCCCACCCGTCTGATACTCAATCACCCGAGTCTCAAAGAAATTCTTCTCTTTCTTCAAGTCCATGATCTCGCTCATCCAAGGGAACGGATTCGTCGTCCCTGGATATTCTTCCTTCAAGCCAATCTGCGACAAACGACGGTTGGCGATGAACTTGAGGTAGTCCTCCATCATCGCCGCGTTCATCCCCAATACACCGCGAGGCATGGTGTCGCGGGCGTATTCGATTTCCAGTTGGGTCCCTTGCAGGATCATCTGGGTCGCTTCTTCCTTCATCTCGGCATCCCACAGGTGTGGGTTTTCGATCTTGATCTGGTTGATCACGTCGATGCCGAAGTTCAGGTGCATGGATTCGTCGCGCAGGATGTATTGGAACTGCTCGGCGACACCGGTCATTTTGTTGCGGCGGCCCATGGAGAGGATCTGGGTAAAGCCGCAGTAGAAGAAGATGCCTTCCAGGACGCAGTAGTAGGCGATCAGGTTGCGCAGCAGCTCTTTGTCGGTTTCCGGGGTGCCGGTTTCGAACTTCGGATCGGAGATCGAACGGGTGTATTTCAGGCCCCAGGCGGCTTTTTTCGCGACCGATGGGATCTCGTGGTACATGTTGAAGATTTCGCCTTCATCCATGGCCAGCGATTCGATGCAGTACTGGTAGGCGTGGGTGTGGATCGCCTCTTCGAAGGCCTGGCGCAGGATGTACTGGCGGCACTCCGGGTTGGTGATCAGGCGGTACACGGCCAGGACCAGGTTGTTGGCAACCAGGGAGTCGGCGGTGGAGAAGAAGCCCAGGTTGCGCATCACGATGCGGCGTTCGTCGTCGGTCAGGCCTTCCGGGTTTTTCCAGAGGGCGATGTCGGCGGTCATGTTGACTTCTTGCGGCATCCAGTGGTTCGCGCAGCCGTCCAGGTACTTCTGCCAGGCCCAGTCGTATTTGAATGGCACGAGCTGGTTGAGGTCGGCGCGGCAGTTGATCATGCGCTTTTCATCGACGGCGACACGGGCGGAGGCGCCTTCGAGTTCGGCGAGGCCTTCGGCGACGTCGAGTTTGTCGAGGGCGGCCTTGGCGCGAATGATCGCGGCCGAGTCGCTGGCCGTCACGGCCCGGGCTTCGAGGGCGGCGGCACCGCCGGCGCTGTCGAGGCGGTCCATGTTGGCTTCAGAAGCGTGGCCGGCGTTGGCGCCTTTTACAGCGACTTCGCCACTGTCTTCTTTGTCGAATTCGTCCCAGCTCAGCATGACGTGTCGTCTCCTGCGTGAGGGCCAGATGCCCGATGAAGGCCTACTGGCCGCGGTGGATCTTGAAAAAATCGTTTGTTGCAGCAGCTGACGCAGGCAATAAACAGAAAAATGTACGGGTCATTCTGGAGCAGCGGTGAACGCGAGGAGGCGATGGGCCCCTGCGTGGGCTCCAGGCTGGCGTGATCCCCTGTAAGGGAATATTGCAGGCCCGTTTAAGGCGGCATTATAAGGACTTTTTTGCCTACGTGGTGCGGCGAAATAGCTCACAGAAGGGGCGGCGGGGGGTATATCCGCGTGGGAGCGAGGGTTTACAAGGCTTTGGCCGTTGAAGATTTTTTTTGCAGGGTGCGGATCGCGGTTTTTTTTGATCAAAAAACCAGCGTTTTTTGCGGTTTTGCACTACATGTTGTGTTTGTGAAGGGTTTTCGGCGGTTCCAGACACAACCTGGCCCGACCGAAATCGGGCCATGGAAGTTGCCAGTAATGATCAGTCGGTACGCGCCGAATCGGCATGGTCGCGGTCATCGGTGGCGACGGTCGCGGTGTGTGTGCGGTCGTGATCGTCGGTGGCGATCGTGGCGGAATCCGTCAGGTCCTGGCGCTTGATTGCGGCGGCGGAACCGGTGCGATCGAAGCCGTCGGCGGCGAAGGTACTGGCAGCCAGTACAGACAGGGCCAGGGTGAGGATCAGTTTGCTTTTCATGAAGGTTGGTCCTGATTCGATTAGGTTGATCAGCCGTTGGAGCAACCGTTGCCCATGACGCTGTAGCGCAGGATGTGGCGTTGGCCCTTGGAGTCGTCGTATTCCATCTTCGCCGGGACCACTTCGCAGACATTCGGGATGTCGCTCATGTAGATAACCTTGGCGATGTCCAGGTGGGTGGAATAGGTGTATTCCTCGATTGCCGGTTTTTGCTGTGCAACATCGGTCGGGGTCTCATCCGCCATCGCGGTGGCGCAGAGGCTGCCGAGGACCAGAACCCATAGAGCTTTCATCTGTATTTCACCTTTTTTGAGGTCGAGTGGGGTCACGCAACCTTTTTGGGGTTGCGTGTGGAGCAAGTGTTGGAAGTTGGATCAACGGCCTTCGTGGGGGCTGTGTTGCGTCAATCGTGTTTGCCGGTTGGCGAGATGGATTTTAGAAGGAGGGGATGGGGGTAAACAGACTCGGTTTTGATAAACACTGTTGGTTGATCTGGTAATAATCGACTGGGAGTCGGAGGCTGTCTGGTGAATTGATATTGGATGGGCAGGCGCCAT
>NZ_JAOSHO010000730.1 GCF_025917275.1 Pseudomonas agronomica
GCCGGCGGAAGCGAAGTCCACCGGGTAATACAAGCCGTGCTCTTCTGCCTTGTTCTGCAATTGTTCGGTGACCACGCCCGGCTGGCACACCGCGGTGCGGTCGGTGAGGTTCACGTCGAGCACCTGGTTCATGTAGTCGAATGACACGACCACTTCGCCGTTCGCCGCCACGGCGGCTGCGGAAAGCCCGGTACGCCCGCCTGATGGCACCAGCGCGATCTTGTGCGCGTTGGCCCAGCGCACGATGGCCTGGACTTGCTCGGTGGTCTTGGGGAAAACGATGGCGGTCGGCGCGGGAGCGTAATGCTTGGTCCAATCCTTGCCGTAAGCGTTCAGGGAGTCGGCATCGGTCAGGACCTTGCCAGGCTCAACCAGGGTCTTCAGCTCATCTATCACGGCAGGATTGGTCATCGACAGAACTCTCGAACAATTCATGGTCATCCTGAGAACGCTTCACGTCGCAGGAATGAGTGTTTGCGGGGTGCATATGCTAGCATACCGACCCCGCAGCGTAGTGCCCAACGGCTGTTCTGCGGCGACGGCTGTCACGCCGGTCGGGCCAGCATGCGCTGTCCGATTCCCTGCCATTTTTCTCCGGGACACAGGTTTACGCAGATGAGCAAGACTTCTCTCGATAAGAGCAAGATCAAGTTCCTTCTTCTCGAAGGCGTCCACCAATCGGCTGTCGACGTCCTCAAGTCGGCGGGCTACACCAGCATCGAGTACATCACCAGTTCTCTGCCGGAAGCCCAGCTCAAGGAAAAGATCGCCGATGCTCACTTCATCGGTATTCGCTCCCGTACTCAACTGACCGAAGAGATCTTCGACCACGCCAAGAAACTGGTGGCGGTCGGCTGCTTCTGCATCGGCACCAACCAGGTTGACCTCAACGCGGCTCGCGAGCGCGGCATCGCGGTGTTCAATGCGCCGTACTCCAACACCCGTTCCGTTGCCGAACTGGTGCTGGCCGAGGCGATCCTGCTGCTGCGCGGCATTCCCGAGAAGAACGCTTCCTGCCACCGTGGCGGCTGGATCAAGAGCGCGGCCAACTCCTTCGAGATCCGTGGCAAGAAGCTGGGCATCGTCGGCTACGGCTCGATCGGTACCCAGTTGTCGGTACTGGCCGAAGGCCTTGGCATGCAGGTGTTCTTCTATGACACCGTGACCAAGCTGCCGTTGGGCAACGCCACCCAGGTCAACGACCTGCATGAGTTGCTGGGCATGTCCGACATCGTCACCCTGCACGTGCCGGAAACTCCGGCCACCCAGTGGATGATCGGTGAGAAGGAAATCCGCGCCATCAAGAAGGGCGGGATCTTGATCAACGCCGCTCGCGGCACTGTGGTCAAGCTCGATGCCCTGGCCGAAGCGATCAAGGACAAGCACCTGATCGGCGCCGCGATCGACGTGTTCCCGGTGGAGCCTCGCTCCAACGACGACATCTTCGAAAGCCCGCTGCGCGGCCTGGATAACGTGATCCTGACCCCGCACATCGGCGGTTCCACCGCAGAAGCCCAAGCCAACATCGGCCTGGAAGTGGCGGAGAAACTGGTCAAGTACAGCGACAACGGTACGTCGGTTTCGTCGGTGAACTTCCCGGAAGTGGCCCTGCCGGCTCACCCTGGCAAGCACCGCCTGCTGCACATCCACGAGAACATCCCGGGTGTGATGAGCGAGATCAACAAAGTTTTCGCGGAAAACGGCATCAACATTTCCGGTCAGTTCCTGCAGACCAACGAGAAAGTCGGCTACGTCGTGATCGACGTCGATGCCGAATACTCGGACCTGGCGCAAGAGAAGCTGCAGCACATCAACGGCACCATTCGTTGCCGCGTGTTGTTCTGATCAGACTGGGCTTGCAAAAAAAACGGGAGCCCCGCAGGGGGCTCCCGTTTTTTTGCCTGAAACAACCTTCAAACCCTGTGGGAGCGAGCTTGCTCGCGAT
>NZ_JAOSHO010000731.1 GCF_025917275.1 Pseudomonas agronomica
GATCTTGTCCCAGACAATTGAGTCGCAAGCGAAAGCTCAAAATCAAAAGATCGCAGCCTGCGGCAGCTCCTACAAAGGATCAAACCAGCTCTTTCAACCGATGCCACAACATCCCCAGCGCCAGCAATGGCGAGCGCAAATGCTTGCCGCCCGGGAAGGTCATGTGCGGTACCTGGGCAAACAGGTCGAAACCACCTCCCTGTTGTCCGCTGATCGCCTCGGCCAACAGTTTGCCCGCCAAGTGCGTGGCGTTCACGCCATGCCCGGAATAGGCCTGGGCGTAATACACATTAGGCTGATCCTTGAGCCGGCCGATCTGCGGCAAGCGATTGGCACCGATGCCAATCATCCCGCCCCACTGATAATCGATCTTCACGTCCGCCAGTTGCGGGAACACCTTGAGCATTTTCGGACGCATGTAAGCGCCGATGTCCTGCGGATCGCGTCCCGAATAGTGACAAGCGCCGCCGAACAACAAGCGCCTATCTGCCGAAAGTCGGTAGTAATCCAATGCCACTCGTTGGTCACAGACGGCCATATTCTGCGGCAACAGGGATTGAGCCTGGGCTTCGCTCAGTGGCTCGGTGGCGATGATGTAGCTGCCGGCGGGCAATACTTTTCCACTCAATTCCTGGTTCAGGCCGTTGAGGTAGGCGTTGCAGCCCAGCACCAGGGTATTGGCGCGGACCAAACCTTGAGAGGTGTGGATTTTCATCTGCGGCCCATAGTCGATGCGGGTAACAGCCGATCCCTCGAACAGTCGGACCCCCAGTTGCTGCGCAGCGGCCGCTTCGCCCAGCGCCAGGTTGAGCGGATGCAGATGCCCCGAACCCATGTCGATCAGGCCACCAACGTAGCGGTCCGAGCCAACCACGCTGTGCATCTCATCGGCCTGCAGCAGCCGGGTCTTGTAGCGATAGCCCAGGCTGCGGAGTTCTTCGGCGTCTTCGGCGAAGCCCTGGAGGTCGGCGGGTTTGTTGGCGAGGTCGCAATAACCCCAGGTCAGGTCGCAAGCAATCTGAAAACGCTCGACTCGCTGTCGGACGATTTCCACCGCCTCGAGCCCCATCAGTTTCATCTGACGGACGCCGTCGGTGCCGACCACAGGAGCGAACTGATCGAGGCCGTGGCCAACGCCGCGAATCAACTGGCCGCCGTTGCGTCCGCTGGCGCCCCAGCCGATCTTGTGTGCTTCGAGCAGGACCACGCTCATCCCGCGCTCGGCCAGTTCGATGGCCGTGTTCAACCCGGAGAACCCGCCGCCCACCACACACACGTCCGCGACCAACTCGCCTTGCAACGCCGGATGGTCCGGCTGCGGCAGGCTGCTGGCGGCGTAATAAGAGGCGGCGTGCGTGTGGCTCGGGACAGGTTGCTGAACACGGGCGTTCATGTGCGTAATCCTGATTGTTGTGTTTGAGAAATTTTACGGAGCATAAGCCGTGCTTTCCTCCGTCGGCAACACTGGTCGACTGGCACTGTCTGGCCTGCGGCTTTTAAGGCAGAATCCGGGGCTGTCCCGATCCGGTAATCGCCTCGATGAGCTGCAACAGCCAAAAAATCCGCACGTTGCGTCAGCAGATTCCTACGTTTGAGTGCGTTCCTGGCTGCCACGACTGCTGCGGTCCGGTGACCACTTCGCCCGAGGAAATGGCCCGCCTGCCGCGCAAGACCCGCGCCGAGCAGGACGCGGCGATGGAAGCACTCGATTGCGTGCACCTGGGGCCGAACGGTTGCACGGTGTATGACGAGCGGCCGCTGATCTGCCGGCTGTTCGGCACCACGGAGACCTTGCCGTGCCCCAATGGCCGGCGGCCGGTGGAGCTGATTCATCCGCGCGTCGAGAAGCAGATTCATGAATACATGGCCAGCACTCGGCAGGTGTTGGTCTAACCGCCCTGGCGACCGAGTCGCGACGTTCGCGAGCAGGCTCGCTCCCAC
>NZ_JAOSHO010000732.1 GCF_025917275.1 Pseudomonas agronomica
GCAATCTTCCAGTCGAAAATGCTTCAGAACCTTATGGCCCAAGCCCCACTCTGACATTGGGTTATCATGCTGGCTTTCCCAATGACCGACTGATCGCCATGACTGCCCTGACCGACACCCTGCTGCACGCCCTCGAACACTGCGACATGCTGATCATCGACGGGCTGCACGCATTCGATTTCTCCCTCGACGAGCAGGACCAGTTGCACGTCGAGTGCATGAACGGTCGCACCCTCGAACATTGGCGTTTCACGCCGACGCAGATGCAGGCCGCGACCTTCGACAAAGCCCTGAAGCATTGGATCATCACCAGCGATTCGGGCGATCACCACCTGGAATGCGTGGAAGCGACCAGCGGCCACGACGATGAGGACTCCGATCATGAAGATGCGTAGTTTCTGGCCCTTGTTGATGGCCGGCAGCGTGGGTGCCATGGGCGTCCAGGCCGACACCAGCGATCATTATCAACTGCTGGTGGGTTCCTACACCGCCGGGCAGAGCCAGGGCATCTACCGATTGCAATTCGACAGCCGCACCGGCCAGCTCGATGCCAATCCGTTGCAGGTGATCAAGACCGACAACCCCTCCTGGCTGACCCTGTCCAAGGACCTGACGCGACTGTTCGTCGTCAACGAAAACGGGCCGGGCCAGAAAGACCCGGTGGGCAAGGTCAGCAGCTACGCCATCGATCCGAAGACCCACGCGTTGAGCCTGATCAACCAGGTGCAATCCCTGGGCAACGAGCCGACCCATTCCAGCTTGAGCCAGGACGGCCGGCATTTGCTGGTGAGTAATTATTCCGTCCTGGAGAACCCGGGCGGCACCTTGGTGGTGTTGCCGGTGGGCGCGGACGGCAAGCTGGCGCCGGTGGTGCAGGCGGGCGGCCATCAGCCAAGTCGGGTCAATCCCGAGCGGCAGAAGTCCGGCCATGTGCATTCGGCGGTGCCTTCACCCGATGGCAAGTATGTGTTCGCCAATGACCTGGGGGCGGACAAGGTGTTTGTCTACCGCTACGACCCCAAGGCCAACCCCGAAATGCCGCTGACGCCAGCCGAACCGCCATTCGTGCAGCTGCCGCCGGGCAGCGGGCCGCGTCATCTGTTGTTCAGTGGCGACGGCAAGCACGCCTGGCTGACGATGGAAATGAGCGCCCAGGTCGCCGTATTCGATTACCAGGACGGTCGCCTGACCCAACGCCAGTTGGTCAATCTGGCCGACGGAAAACCCCAGCCGGGTAAAGCGGCGGCAGCGTTGCATGCCTCCAGGGATGGCAAGTTTCTCTATGTCAGCAATCGTGGCACCACCAATGAACTCCTGGTGTTCGCCATCGACCCGGCTGCTGGCACGCTGAAGGAGCTGCAACGGCGCTCTGTCGACGGTGACCACCCCCGGGAGTTCAGCCTCGATCCGAGCGAAAAATTCGTCCTGGTCGCCAATCAGAAGAGCAACCAGATCGTGGTCATCGAGCGCGATGCAAAGACCGGCCTGTTGGGCAAGACCGTCCAGAAGTTGCCGATGGATGCGCCGAGCGATTTGAAATTCCTCGTTCGTCAATAACACGAAAGCCCCGATTCCCGGGGCCTTCGCCGTTGTATCAACGCGGCTGATAGTCGCTAGTATTACAAAGCATTTCAAGGCGAGACGCCTCGGCGCGTAAGTTTGCTTCACGGCCCCACCGGGCAAATCAGCCAACTGAATCCGAGGACTACCGCCATGAACCTGAATCTCTTCTCCGTTATCGCTGCTTCCGCCATCTCCGCCACCGTGGCATTGCCGGCCAGTGCCAGCGTCGAAATCAGCAACAAGCAAAACCGCACCCAGAGCTACACCGAGAAATACCTGCAACAGAGCGCTAACTTCTACGCGGCGCTGGACCACAAGACTCAACACTGAATCACGCTGACCACTGAAGCCTGCGATCTT
>NZ_JAOSHO010000733.1 GCF_025917275.1 Pseudomonas agronomica
GCAAGCTCCCTCGCCACGGGATAGCATTCCAATTCTTGTTTCTGCGCAAACAAAAACGCCGCGATCATCTCGCGGCGTTTTTGTTTGCCTTGGCTTTAGCCCAGGTTCTTGCCGAGCAGCGCGTGGTACAGCTCGCTGTCACCGAGAATGCCGACGACTTTCTGGTTGTCGTGCAGCACCAGTTTGTTGCCGGTCTGGTAGCGGATCTGCAAGGCGTCGCGCATGCCGATGTTGGAGTCCACCAGGGTAGGGCGACGGCCCAGGCCTTCGACGGACTGACCCGGCGCCCAGTTCTGCAGGTCCAGTGCGGCGCCGTTCTGGCGGGCGCCCTTGATGGTGTTGCCTTCGGCCAGGTCGAGCCAGGAATCACCGCCCGGGTCCAGGCACACCGAACCGTTGATGCGCTTGCAGTTGTCCAGGGTGCGCATCAAGCTGCGACCGCAGAGCACGTTGAGCGGGTTGGTATGGGCGACGAACGTACGCACGTAATCGTCCGCCGGGTTGAGCACGATCTCTTCCGGCTTGCTGTACTGGATGATCCGGCCGTCTTTCATGATCGCGATGCGGCTGCCCAGTTTCAGGGCTTCGTCGAGGTCGTGGCTGACGAAGACGATGGTCTTGCTCAGCTTGCGTTGCAGCTCCAGCAGTTCATCTTGCAGGCCTTGGCGGATCAGCGGGTCGAGGGCCGAGAACGGTTCGTCCATCAACAGGATGTCGGCGTCCATCGCCAGGGCGCGGGCCAGGCCGACCCGTTGCTGCATGCCGCCGGACAGTTCGTCGGGCTTCTTGTTGCGCCATTGGGTCAGGCCCACCAGCTCGAGTTTCTCATCCACCAGCTTGCGCCGTTCCTTTTCCGGCCGGCCCTGCATTTCCAGGCCGAAGCTGATGTTCTCGCGCACCGTCAGCCAAGGCATCAGGGCGAATTTCTGGAACACCATGGCGATGCGCTTGGTGCGCATCATCTTCAGCTCGGCGGGGCTGCAGGAGGCGATATCGATCTGCCGGCCTTCGTGCTCGACGAACAGCTTGCCGCGACTCACCGTGTTCAAGCCGTTGATGCAGCGCAGCAGGCTGGATTTGCCTGAGCCGGACAGGCCCATGAGTACGCAGATCTCACCTTTTTCGATGTCCAGGCTGGCCTTTTCCACGCCGACGATCTGCCCGGTTTTCTTCAGGATTTCATTGCGGGTCATGCCCTTGTCGAGCAGCTTGAGGGCTTCGCGTGGATCTTTGGCAAAGATCACGTCGACCTCGTCGAAGCGAATGATGCTCATGCGTCACCCCCTACTTTGGCGTCGGGTTGTTTGCAGATTCGGTCGAGCATGATCGCCAGCAATACGATCGCCAGGCCGGCTTCGAAGCCCAGGGCGATATCAGCGGTGTTCAATGCGTTGACCACGGGTTTGCCCAGGCCGTCGGCACCGACCAGCGCTGCAATGACCACCATCGACAACGACAGCATGATGCACTGGGTGATACCGGCCGCGATGCTTGGCATCGCATGGGGCAGTTCGATGCGCGACAGCAGCTGGCGACGGGAGCAGCCGAAGGCTTTGCCGGCGTCCATCAGTTCTTCCGGAACGTCGCGGATGCCCAGGTAGGTCAGGCGGATGGGGGCGGCAATCGCGAACACCACCGTGGAGATCAGGCCCGGGACCACGCCCAGACCGAAAAGGGTCAGGGTAGGAATGAGGTAGACGAAGGTCGGTACGGTCTGCATCAGATCGAGTACCGGACGCATCAGGGTGTAGAACATCGGCTTGTGCGCGGCAACAATGCCCAGCGGCACGCCGATCAGCACGCAGACCAGGGTCGCGAACAGCACCTGGGCGAGGGTTTCCATGGTCTCTTGCCAGTAACCCAGGTTGAGGATGAGCAAGAAGGACGCGATGACGAAAACGGTCAGGCCCCATTTGCGCTG
>NZ_JAOSHO010000734.1 GCF_025917275.1 Pseudomonas agronomica
CTTCGACAGGACGGGCCATATTTCGTTGTCGCCGATGACAAAGATCTTGCAATCGTTCCCTTGCTCGACCCGATAGCCTCCCGTGAACGCGCCAAAGGCCGGTAGCAGGCTGATTTCGCTACCAAGGCGAAAGCACGGCAGGCGCAGCCGTTGCCGACCCTTGCCACTGAGGTGGTAGACCGGGTGCACGTGGCCGGCGAGCACGTGTCGGCTCGAATGCGGGTGCGGTTCGTGTTGCACGGCGAAAGGACCCAGCAGCAGCGGCTCGGGGACGACGCGGATATTCAGGTCCGGCGGCGGGTCGCCGGCACGCTTGTCGTGATTGCCGCGTATGAGCGTCATGGCCAGGGACGGGTGTCGCGCACGCCAGTCCGCCAACGCCATCAAGGTTCCTGGTGCATGGGAGCCGGGCCCATGGAGAAAATCCCCAAGGAAAATCAGCAGTCGGCAGGGCAGGCTCGCCAGCAATGCATCGAGCTCCGCGATGTTGCTCGCTGTCGTGCCATGGGGAACCGGCTGGCCGAGGCTGCGGTACGCAGCGGCTTTGCCGAAATGTACATCCGCCACCATCAACGTTTCCTGGGCGGGCCAGTACAGGGCTTTTTGCGGGAGCAGCCAGAGCTCTTCCCCGGCGAGGTTGACGGGATAGGGCGCGGCCATCAGGCGGTCCCCCGATCGGCGGTTCTTTCCAGTTCGCTGACCATTCGGCGAATGCGGTCGGCGAGCTTTTCCGAACTCATGCTTTCGCGGAACCGCTCCACCAGCAACGGGAAACCCAGCGGGGTCGGGCGCTTGATGACATGCAGGTCGAGCTTCAAGGTATCGAGGCGTTCCAAAGTCTGCTCCAAACGGCGTATATCCAGTTCTTCGCGCAGGACTTCCTCGCCGGCCTGGGCCAGCAGCAGGTTGTCGGCGTCGTATTGCTTGAACACCTGGAAGAACAATCCGCTGGACGCCTGGACTTGCCGAGTGCTCTTCGGCGCGCCGGGGTAGCCGGCGAACACCAGCCCGGCGATCCGGGCGATCTCGCGGAAGCGGCGCAAGGCCAGTTCGCCGGCGTTCAGGCTGGCAAGGACGTCGTCCAGCAAGTGGTCGGTGCGCAACAGCGTCGGGTTCAGGTGTGCCGACCAATCCAGCTCGGTGGCGCTGAGCAATTCCAGGCCGTAGTCGTTGACCGCAATGGAAAACGTCACCGGTTGCCGTTGGCTGACGCGCCAGGCCAGCAAGCTGGCGAGTCCCAGGTGAACCTGGCGTCCGGCGAATGGATACAGGAACAAGTGCCAACCTTCCCGGGACTTGAGGGTTTCGGCCAGCAACGTGCCTTGCGTGGGCAAACCGGACCAGCGCAGTTGCGTGCTCAACATGGGCTGCGCCGCTTGCATTTCCGGGCCGTCGAAATGACCGGCGGCGGCTTCGCTCAGGCGCGCCACGACAGCTGAGGCGAGCTCGCTGGAAAGCGGCATGCGCCCGCCGTTCCAGCGCGGTACGGCGGCTTTCTTGGCCTGGCTGCGCCGCACGTAGGCAGTCATGTCTTCGACCCGGACCAGTTCCAGCAATCGACCGGCGAAGAGAAACCCGTCGCCAGGCCTCAGCCGTGCGATGAAACCTTCTTCCACGCTGCCCAAGGTCTTGCCGCCGCCGCCCTTGCTCCAGAATTTCAGTTGCAGGTTGGCGTCGCTGACGATGGTGCCGATGCTCATGCGATGACGCCTGGCCAGGCGGGCGTCGGGGACGCGCCAGATGCCGTGTTCGTCCGGTTCGACCCGTCGGTAGTCGGGGTAGGCCGTCAGCGACAACCCGCCGTGACGAACGAACGCCAGGGCCCAGGCCCATTCAGCCAGGTTCAGGTTGCGGTAGGCCCAGGCGCTACGGACCTCGTCGAACAGCTCATCGGGGGTGAAACCGCCGCCCAGG
>NZ_JAOSHO010000735.1 GCF_025917275.1 Pseudomonas agronomica
GCGGCGGCGGTTGTTAATCGATTCAGCTCGACGGTCGGAACGCCTCGAAAACCCCTGATAACCCGACTGGCTTGGGGCTTGGCGGCAAAAAAGAGGCGCATCGGGCGCCGAGGGCAAAATTGGATCCGACAAACGGTTCAGCTAAAACGGTCACTTTGAGCAAGGGCTCTAAAAAAGAGCAAGCGCTCAACTTTTTCCGTCGAGGACGGATATGTTGTCAATACGTATCGTAGTTTGATTAGATCAATTCGAAGTCGACCATGGGCAATAACAGCCCACCGCGAGGGTATGGGTCGCGTTAACTTCCCGGTCAACACTTAGTGCTTCGAGAATCGGCTCGATAAAGCTGTTGCTGGAGTTGCAGGTCAAGCCCTCGCTGTAAGGACCGAAGTATGCCAACTTGCCGGCGCGGTCCCAGATCGCCACGGCGGGACTGGCGGGAATCTGCCCCGAGCCCGGCAACGCGGCCAGGGGCTTGAGGTGGGTCAGGTTGGAGGGTAGGTGCCCTTGGCTGCCGGTTTTCTGGACCGCATAGAACTCGACCCCTTGGGGTGCGTATTTGTCGATCAGCTCGGAAAGGTGCTGCTGGTTGCCGACGTTGCACGGGCAGGCCGGATCCCAGAAATGCACCAGGCGGATCGCGCCGGGGCCGGCCAGGTCGGGAGGCAGGCGCAACGGATCGCCGGAAAACACCGCGGTGTGTTGGCTGAACGCCCGGAGGAAGCGCCCCTGGAACCAGTCGTAGGCGAACCACAGCACGGCGGCGCACCCGAGGGCGATGAGGCTGGCAAGCAAGGTCGTACGGTGGGACGAGCGCATGGAGTCGATCCTCTTAAGCGGCGTAGCTTGCCATGCCTGGCGCGACAGATGAATATCGCAGGCTCATAAAGCCTGTTTCGCGCGATGCGCTTTTGCCTGGACTCTTGATGCCTGCCTCTTTCGACCCCGATCTCCTGCGCGCCAACCTGCAACCCCTGGCGCAATGGCAGCCCCTTTCTGCGCAAGCGCAGGCGTACCAGCATTTCTATGGGCTGGATTTCCCGACACGTACCTTGCGCCGAGGCCTGGGGCGGTTCCAGCGCGCCGGGTATGAGTTGGTGGGCCAGGTGTGGTGGCCGGAAAAGGCCGTGGCGACCTTGTTCCTCTTTCACGGCTATTACGACCATATGGGCTTGTATCGGCACCTGATCGAATGGGCACTGGATCAGCAGTTCGTGGTCATCAGTTGCGACTTGCCGGGCCATGGCCTGTCGGGTGGTGAGCGCGCCAGCATCGGCGATTTCGCCGACTACCAGGCAACGTTGCAAGGCCTGCTGGCTGAGGCCGGAACGCTGGATTTGCCGCAACCCTGGCACCTGTGCGGACAAAGCACCGGCGGGGCGATCGTAGTGGACCATGTGCTCAACCAGGGCGCGCAAAGTCCGGCCCAGGGCCAGGTCATCCTGTTGTCGCCGTTGGTGCGACCTCGGGCCTGGGGCTGGTCACGCCTCAGCTATTACCTGCTCAAGCCCTTCGTGACCGGCATCGCCCGGCGCTTCAGTGAGAACTCCACCGATCCGGATTTCCTGCCATTCCTGCAGGCCGACCCCCTGCAACCGCTGCGCCTGCCCACCGCGTGGGTCGGCGCGCTGGCGCAATGGATCAAGCGTATCGAGGCGGCGCCGAGCAGCCCGCGCCAGCCGCTGATTGTGCAGGGGCAGGCGGACATGACCGTGGATTGGCGGCATAACCTGCAGGTGCTGCGCGGTAAGTTCGATCGGCCGCAAGTCTTGATGCTGCCCGAAGGACGGCATCACCTGGCGAACGAGGCGCTGGTGATTCGGCAGGAGATGTTTGAGTTTCTGAGCAAGCGGATGAGCCGGGGCCGGCGGTGACTGAGCTACCGTCAATCGCGAGCAAGCTCGCTCCCAC
>NZ_JAOSHO010000736.1 GCF_025917275.1 Pseudomonas agronomica
CTCGACGCGGGATTTAGGGCCGTTTTTCGGCGGATTTGGCGTAGGTTTGAACATGGGAAGGTTTCCATAGAGAACCGCCCTGGATCGCTTGCACGCAATGAAGGGTGGCAGCTGTGTGCGAGTGTGCAAGACCGAGCAACCCTACCCAAAACTCGGCAGATCCGAAGATCTCCCGAACACAGCCGCCATAAAACACGGGCGCAAATGCGCCACGAATGGCTAGAGGCATCAAGGGGTGGTGTTTTACTCGGACTTGCACGTCCGTGTCACCGTTTTTTGCGATGACGATCAGAGGTTAGCGGTGCTCGGCAGTGCTGCCTAGTTCATCAAAGGCACCACGTATTGAAGGAAATCTCCGACGACATGGCAGGTAAAAAGACCCGCCATTACGCCCGTTGTAGGACACCAAAATCCAAACATCATTTTGGTTATATAAAAATTCTTAAATAGTCTTTTTAAGAATATCTCGCTTTATCTAGTATTGCTCCCACGCCGCAAGCAGTGCCGCCCACTGCCAGGCAATCATTCAAAGGAGCAGCAGCATGAGCGCATCCCTACGTAGCGTTGACGGCCAGGACGAAGCAACCATTTTGCGCGAGATCCAGAGTGCTTTGCGTGACCTGCGCTTTGGCGCGGTGGAGATCACCGTGCACAACGCCCAGGTGGTCCAGATCGAACGCAAGGAAAAATTCCGCTTGCAACAACCGAGTCATAAGCCGTCTTGAAATTAAAAGATCGTCCGAACGCGGCCCGAGCCTTCGGCAGCTCCTACAGGGGGGCTTGGCGTAGGAGCCGCCGAAGGCTCCGATCTCTTTCTACAAGCCAAACGAATTTCCAGAAGCCATAAGAAAACCAGAATTCCAGGAGCTTTCACCATGTCGTCGATTCGCCGTTATGCCTTGGCCGCCCTGGCCAGCGCTGTTTTTGCAGGTTCCGCCGTCGCCAAGGATTACGAGCTGCTCAATGTGTCCTACGACCCGACCCGCGAGCTGTACCAGGACTACAACGCCGAATTCGTCAATTTCTGGAAGAAAGCCCATCCGGACGATAGCGTGAAGATCCAGCAATCCCACGGCGGCTCGGGCAAGCAAGGCCGGGCGGTGATCGATGGGCTGCGGGCCGATGTGGTCACCCTGGCCTTGGCCGGTGATATCGACGAAATCGCCAAGCTGGGCAAATCCCTGCCGGCGGATTGGCAAACCCGCCTGCCGGACGCCAGCACGCCCTACACGTCGACCATCGTGTTCCTGGTGCGCAAGGGCAACCCCAAGGGCATCAAGGATTGGGGCGACCTGATCAAGAATGATGTGTCGGTCATCACGCCGAACCCGAAGACGTCTGGCGGCGCTCGCTGGAATTTCCTCGCGGCCTGGGCCTACGGCCTGAAAGCCAACGGTGGCGACGAGGCCAAGGCCAAGGAATACGTGCAAGCGCTGTTCAAGCACGTGCCGGTCCTCGATACCGGCGCCCGTGGCTCGACCATCACCTTCGTCAACAACGGCCAGGGTGACGTGTTGCTGGCCTGGGAAAACGAAGCCTTCCTGGCGCTGAAAGAAGAGGGTGGCGCCGACAAGTTCGACATCGTCGTGCCGTCGCTGTCTATCCTCGCCGAACCGCCGGTGGCGGTGGTGGACAAAAATGCCGAGAAAAAGGGTAATGCCGAGATCGCCGAAGCGTACCTCAAGCACCTGTACAGCCCGGCCGGCCAGGAAATTGCTGCGAAGAACTTCTATCGCCCGCGTGACAAGGACGTGGCAGCCAAGTATTCCCGGCAGTTCCCGAAAGTGGAACTGGTGACCATCGACAAGGACTTCGGCGGCTGGAAAACGGCTCAGCCGAAATTCTTCAACGATGGTGGTGTGTTCGACCAGATCTATCAGGCGCAGTAAGCTGGAATAGCGCGCAATTCA
>NZ_JAOSHO010000737.1 GCF_025917275.1 Pseudomonas agronomica
CCCTCGCCACAAGAGCATCCTGCCCCCCAGGCTGAAACATTGCCCATAAAAAACCCCGCATCTCTCGATGCGGGGTTTTTTCATTCAACGGTGGATCAGTTGGCCGTCACGACCGCCTGACCACTCAACGCCAGGTCCAACAGTTCGCGGTTGGCGACCGCGTACATGGCGTAGTCGGTGCCACTGGCGGCACGGATGTCCACCAGCATGGCGCGCCAGCGCTCGACCATTTCGTGATGCTGCTCGAGCCACAGCGCCAGACGGGTTTCCACGTCCTGGCTACCGTCGCCTTCCTGCAGGACCGAGATGGTGATCGCTCGTTGCTGCCAGTCGATGTCATCGCGGAACGCTTCACGGGCCAGGGCCTGCCAGTTGTTTTCCACCGGCAGTGCGCTGATCTGTTGCAGGTACCAGGTGATGTCCAGGGCGCTACCCACGGCGAAGTAAGCCTTGGCCACGTCGGCGGCGTTCTGGCCGGTGACGTCGGACGCCTCGATGATTGGCAACAAGGTGTACAGGTGCGTAGTGCCGGCAACCATGCGCGCCAGCAACTCCGGCACACCGGCCGCCACGTAGGCCTGGTAGCGGGTCTGCCAGCCTTCGCGGGTCGGACCTTCCAGCAGTTCGTCGAGCTTGAGGCCCAACGCCGCCAGGTGCGGACCGAAGTGAGCGACGTCACGGGCAGCGTTCTGTTCGTTGCGGCGGCTGCGCAGGAACCAGCGCGTGGCGCGGCGGCCCAGGCGCATCAGCTCGTCCATCAGCTCCAGTTGCACGTCGGCCGAGACCTGGTGGTCCAAGGCTTCGATCTGACGGAACCAGTGCGGAAGATGGAAGATGTCCCGAACGATCACATAAGCACCGGCCACGTTCGCCGGGCTCATGCCCGTCGACTCTTTCAACCGCTGGACGAAGGTGATGCCCATGTGGTTGACCAGGTCGTTGGCGATCTGGGTGCTGACGATCTCGCGCTTCAGGCGATGGCGACGCATGGCCTCGGAGAACTTGCTCACCAGGGTTGGCGGGAAAGCCGTCTCCATGTCGCGGGTCAGGTAATCATCGTCCGGCACCAGGGAGTTGAGCAGCGCTTCCTTGAGGTCGATCTTGCTGTAGGAGATCAGCACCGACAGTTCGGCACGGGTCAGGCCATGGCCCGCCGCGACACGTTCGGCCAGTTGCTCTTCGGTCGGCAGGAACTCGATGGCGCGGTCCAGCTTGCCCCGGGCTTCCAGATCGTTCATCAGGCGCTTGTATTCGGCGATCCGCACAAAGGCGCGACGGGCCGCCAGGGACAGGGCCTGGGTCTGCTTGTAGTTGTTGCCCAACACCAGGCCACCGACTTCGTCGGTCATGCTCGCCAGCAACTGGTTGCGTTGCTTGTCGGTCATGTCGCCGGCCTGCACCACTTCATTGAGCAGGATCTTGATGTTCACTTCGTGGTCGGAGCAATCCACGCCACCGGCGTTGTCGATGAAGTCGGTGTTGGAACCGCCGCCATTGAGGCCGAACTCGACGCGACCCAGTTGGGTCATGCCCAGGTTGCCGCCCTCGCCCACGACCTTGCAGCGCAGTTCGTTGCCGTTCACGCGCAGCGCATCATTGGCCTTGTCGCCGACATCGGCGTGGCTTTCGGTGCTGGCCTTGACGTAGGTACCGATACCGCCGTTCCACAACAGGTCCACCGGCGCCTTGAGCAAGGCGTTCAGCAGCTCGGTCGGGGTCAGCTTGTCGGCCTTGATGTCAAAGCGTTCTTTCATCTGCGGCGAAATCGCGATGCTCTTCGCGCTGCGCGAGAAGATGCCGCCGCCTTCGGACATGATGCTGGTGTCGTAGTCGGTCCAGGCCGAACGCGGCAAGTCGAAGAGACGCTTGCGCTCGGCGAAGCTGCTGGCCGGCTCCGGGTTCGG
>NZ_JAOSHO010000738.1 GCF_025917275.1 Pseudomonas agronomica
GGGGGCTTATGCGCATTTGGATCAAGCCGCGATCGCTGCTGGCCGCACTGGCGCTTGCTGCTTCTCCGGCATCTCGCCGAACAGCGCCCTGTGCACCGCCTGCTGCGCTTGAAATGCCAGCGCCGCGCGTTCCTGGCCGTGGCAGGCAATCGGCTCCAGCAGATGGATTTCCACGTCGCCACGATCATTGGCGAACAGCCGCATCAGGTGCGACAGCAAATCATCATCGCCAATGAACGGAGCCAGCGAATCCGGTTCGCCGTTGCGCAGGTAACGGATCGCCACCGGCTGCAACGCGACGTCGGCATCGATGGCCGCCGACAACAGGCGACCGTGGAAGGTGCGCAGCGAACGGCCATCGGTGGTGGTGCCTTCGGGGAACATCAACAGCGGATGAGCCTGCTCCAGATGACGGCTCATCTGCTTGCGGATCAACTGGCTGTCGCCCGAACCGCGACGGATGAACAGGCTGCCGGCCTTGGCGGCCAGCCATCCGGCCACGGGCCAGGTGCGCACTTCGGCCTTGGACAGGAACGACAGCGGCGTGAGCATGCCCAGCAGCGGAATATCGGTCCAAGACACATGATTGCTGACCCACAGCATTGGCCGTTGCGGCAATCGACCGTGGACCGTCACCGAAAAGGGCAGGGCGTTGGTCAGCCGCGCCATGAAGAATCGCGACCAGCGCTGGCGACGGAGCATGGAGTTGGCAACGCCCAGGCGTTCGAACAGGCCGAACACGCTGGCCATGCTCAGGCCCAGCGCCACCACCAGCAATACTCGCGCAATGCGCGCGTACACCCGCAACCGGCTCATCAGACCGCCGCCTTGAAGTGACGGGCGTAGCGTGGACAGAGTTCGTCGCGCTTGAGCAGGATGAACACGTCGGCCACCTGGAAATCTTCATCCCAGCACGGCTCGCCGCAGATCTTCGCGCCCAGGCGCATGTAGGCCTTGAGCAACGGTGGCATTTCGGCGATGACGTTGGACGGTACGTCCAGGCTCGGCAAGGGTTTTTTCGGCACCGCTTGCAGGTGTTCAGTGCAGAGGTAGCGTTCGCGCAGGCGCTGCATGATCGCCTGGGCCTGGATGCCGCCATCCTGCATCGGAATACTGGCGCAACCCATCAAGTAGCTGTAGCCGCCTTCATTGAGGACTTCGGCCAGTTCGCCCCAGAGCACCGCGATGGTGCCGCCGTTGCGGTAGGCCGGGTCGACGCAGGTGCGACCGATTTCCAGGATCGGGCCTTGGAGATGAACCAGGCCGTGGAGGGCGAATTCTTCTTCGCTGTAGAACCGGCCCAGGCTGCTGGCGGCCTGGTGGTCGAGCAGCCTTGTGGTCGCCACGAGGCGGCCGGTGTTCAGGTCGCGTACGCCGATGTGGGCGCAGTGAACATCATAGTCATCCATGTCCAGACCCATTTCCGCGCCTTTGAGCTTGGCGTTGAATTCGCCGCTGAAGACGTTGAAGCGCAGGGCCTGTGCTTCTTGCAAGGCCTGTGCGCCGATCAGGCGTTCGGCTTGCAGACGGCGTTCATTGCCGGTGTCGCGGATGCGGGCGATCTGGGTCATAGCGAATCTCCGTGCGGGCTGTTCAGTTGCAGCCTGTCGACTTTCTTTATGCAGCCATGTTGTGCAAAGTCAGGCTATGTAGCCCCGGTGTCATCGCCATGAAGCTTTGGTGATGCTTATATGACAGCCCACGAAAGGAGCCCTTCATGCCTTGGCAAACCCTGATCGAACGCGGCGAGCGGCTGCCCGCCTGGGCGGATCTGGCTGAAGGTTATGCCGCGTTGTTGCACCGCCTGGGACCGGTCACGCCGTTCGAGTTGGCCGTGGTCGGGGCGCGGTTGATGGCCACGCCGGGGCTGGCTTTCCTGGTGGGCTACCAGGCGGCGCTGC
>NZ_JAOSHO010000739.1 GCF_025917275.1 Pseudomonas agronomica
GCTGCGCTGCTGGCCCTGGCCGGTGTCCGTGACGCCTCTACCCTGTTGCTGGACCAGCGCCTGGTGAGTTTCTGGTGCGGTGATGCCGATGAGGCGACCTTGCGCACCGACGTGAGCGACAGCCTGCCCGCGCACATGCAGCCGAGCCTGTTCGTGCAGCTCGACCGCCTGCCGCTCAACAGCAACGGCAAGCTCGACCGCAAGGCCCTGGCCGCCATGCCGCTGCCACAGAGCCAAAGCGACCAGCCACGCACCGCGCCGCGCAATGCCACTGAAACCGTGCTCTGCGAACTGTTCAGCGAAGTGCTGGGGGGTTCACCGGTCGGTATCGACGATAACTTCTTCCAACTCGGCGGCCATTCCCTGCTGGCCACCCGCCTGGTCAGTCGGGTCCGCGAGCGCCTGGGGGTTTACCTGCCCCTGCCGCTGGTGTTCGCCCAACCGACGGTCGCGGTCCTGGCCGGGCATCTGCGCGCGGCCATGCCGGGTGAGTCGATCACCGCGCAACCGCGTCCGGCACAATTGCCCCTGGGGCTGGCCCAGCGCCGGTTCTGGATGCTCAGCCGCCTGGTGCCAGAGTCCCGCGAGTACCACATGCCATTCGCGCTGACCTTGCGCGGCGCGCTGCAGGCCCGGGTCTTGCGTGAGGCCTTCGAGCAAGTCAGCCAGCGCCACCTGGTGCTGCGCAGCCGGATTGTCGAAGTCGACGGCGAACCGCAATTGCTGATCGATGACCACGGGCCGGCGCTCGCGGTCACTGGCGTTGCAAGCCAGGACTGGGCCGCAGCCTGCGCCAGCGCCCAGGACGATCTGATGGCGCCGTTCGACCTGGCCGTCGCCGCGCCTTGGCGGGCGCACCTGCTGCAACGCCAGGGCAGCGACGAAAACCTGCTGCTGGTGTGCCTGCACCACAGCGCCACCGACGGTTGGGCCATGCAGTTGCTCATCGACGAACTGACCCAGGCCTACGCCGCCGGCCTGGACGGACAGTCGCCTGCCTGGACACCGCTGGAGATCGACTACGTCGATTTCGCCCTGTGGCAACAGGCCCCGGACACCCAGGCCCGGCGCAGTAACAGCCTCGACTACTGGAAAAATCACTTGGGCCAGGACGACTATCAACTCGACCTGCCCATCGACCATCCACGTGGCGCCGAGGCCGATCGTCGCGCCCGGCAACTGAGCGTCCGCCTTGGCATCCCACGCGCCGAGGCCATCCGCCAGTTCGCCCGCCAGCGTGGGACGACGTCCTATGTGGTGCTGGCCACGGCCCTGAGCGCGCTGCTGGCCCGCTACAGCGGCCAACGGGAAATTCGCCTCGGCACCCCGGCGGACCAACGTGACCACGCGCAAACCCAGACGTTGCTGGCCTGCCTGGTCAACACCCTGGTGATCCGCAGCGACATCGACCCACGGGCCCCGGCCGAGCAGCTGCTCGCCAGCCTCGAGGCCGACCTGCGGGCCGCCCAGGCCCACGCCGACCTGCCCTTCGCCACCCTGGTCGGTGCCGTCGCGCAGAACCGCGACTTGAATCGTACGCCGTTGTTCCAGGTGCTGTTCTCCCTCAACCACGGCCGCGTCGACAGCAATCAGTGGCCGGGGCTGAACGTCGAGGAGCAGATGCTGCCGGTGATCGACGCCAAGTTCGAACAGAACTGGGAAGTCCAGGACGACGGCAGCGACATGACGCTGGCGCTGGAATACCAATCGGCCTTGTACGACGAAACGACGATGCAACGCTGGAGCGCGCAGTGGTGCGCGCTGCTCGACGCCTTGGTGGCTGATCCTGAGCGCAGTCTGGTCGATCTGTTCCCGCAACAGCAGGACCAGCAGCAACTCGACCGTTGGAACGCCACCGAACGTCACTACGACGGCCCGACCAACCTGCACACCGCCCTGA
>NZ_JAOSHO010000074.1 GCF_025917275.1 Pseudomonas agronomica
CTTCGCTCGGCAGCTCCTACAGGCCCCAGCGGGATGCACCGACCTTTATCGCGCCTGGCTCTTGCTCCAATCCGTCAGCAAGCTATACGCCACTGCCAACAACGTCGGGCCGATAAACAGCCCGATGAAGCCGAACGCGATCAAGCCGCCGAACACCCCCAGCAGCACGATCACCAGCGGCAGGTTTCCACCACGGCTGATCAGGTAGGGCTTGAGCACGTTGTCCACGCCGCTGATGATGAAAGTGCCCCAGATGCCCAGGAACACCGCCATCCCGTATTCCCCTTTCCATACCAGCCACGCCGTGGCGGGGATCCAGGCAAGTGGCGGGCCCATCGGGATCAGGCTGAGCAGGAAGGTGACGATACCCAGCACCAGCGCTCCGGGGACCCCGGCGATCAGGAAGCCGATCAGAGCCAGCACCGCCTGGGCCGCCGCGGTCCCAATCACACCGTTGACCACCCGTTGCACCGTCCCGGCCACCAGTTCGACGTAATAACCGGCACGGTCGCCGATCAGCCGTTCCAGCAATCCTTGGACAAACGCGGCCAGCCGCGGGCCGTCACGATAGAAAAAGAACACGAAGACGATGCTCAGGGTCAGCTCGAGGATGCCGCCGCCGATCTGGGCGCTGCGGGCCAGCAACCAGTTGCCGACCTGCCCCAGGTACGGCTTGATGGACACCATCATCGCCGCGCCCTGCTGGTCGATGCTGTTCCAGATACCGACCAGGCGCCCGCCCACCAATGGCACGCCGGCCAGCCAGTCGGGCGCTTCGGGCAGGCCGTCGACCTGTGCATCCCGAATGAATGCCGTGGCATCGCGCACGTGATCGGCCAGGTTGAATCCCAGCCACACCAGCGGCACCGCCACCAGCAACATCCAGCCCACCGTCAGCAAGGCCGCCGCCAGGGATTCGCGACCGTTGACCCAACGGGTCAGCAGGCGCATCAGGGGCCAGCTGGCAAACGCCAGCACCGCTCCCCAGAACAGCGCCGACCAGAACGGCGCCATTACCCAGAGGCTTGCGCCGAACAACACCAGGAGCAGGATCTGCACCAACAGCCGATCGTTATTGAGCATGAAAGGTCTCGAAAATGAAAAGATGCCGGGGCAACCGTTTCAAGCGTCGCCCCGCAACGGTTTATCGCAGCAACTCAAGATGCAGGCCCGCCGCCTCTGCGCCGGCTGCCTCCATTCGAGCGGCGCGCACGCCCTGGTCGATCAGCGCCTGTCGCCATATCTCGGCTTGCGGCCCGGCAATGCTGACCCGCAGGCCCGTGTCCAGGTTCAGCGCCCGGGACAGCAGGCGCAGCCAGGTATCGTCCGGCTCACCGGCCAGGCGCGGAAGGTCCAGCACGCCGGTGTCCTTGAGCTGGCGCAGCAACGTGGCCGAGGTCGGCAAGACATCGCCCAGCGGCGCGTTGGCTTCGAACTGCTCGACGTGCAGGTAGGCCTTGCGATTGCCACGGGTGATGGCATACAGCGCGATGAGCGTGTTGTCCGTCGGCGGCGCCAGGCGCAGCAGCAGATAGGCCTGGCCGTTGTCGGCGCCGTAGAGCTTGGCATTGCCGAACACTTCGTTGGCCCACAGGCTGCTTTCGCCGCAGTCGCGGGCCTGGCACCAGAACAGCAGCTCGGCGCCCTGCTTCTGCAGCGCTTCGCGGGCAGCGGTAAAGGCCTGTGTGGCGGAATGTTCCGGCGGCAATTCGTACGTCACCGCAGTGGCGTTGCCACGGGCATCGATTTGTCCGTCAAAACGCAACTGGCCGCTGATCTTGCGGATCGAACCCATGGGGTAGATCCGCTCCAGGTCGCTGGTTTGCCGATAGTCGACGATCTGCGCGTCCGGCATCCGCGGCACGCGCTCCAGGTCCTGGCTGCCAGGCACATCGGCGGCCAGCACTGCCGGCGCGAAACAAGCCAGCGTCAGCAGGACGAACGTGTGGATGGATGATTTCATTGGATCGGCTTCGCCTGGATCCGCGCGACGCAAAGGCGTTCGTCAATGCGCAGCAAGGCGAGTGGACGGATATCTGTCATGGTTGGCTCCCTTTCAACCCGCCCAGCCTCGACACTTGCCCGGCGCAAGTCAAGAAACGCTGAAGAACCGATTGAAACAGTCTGCTACAAGGGCGGCACCAGACTCGTCGTTCAGGTGCAGATGATGGCCGCCTGGCAGTTGTTCATGACTGAAGGGTAGACGTTCCAGCAATTCTGGGTGCTGGGCCAGCATACCGTCCGCCGCCACGACCAGATGAGCAGGACAAGCGATCCGCGCCACGAACGCCATGGCTTGTTCATCGGTCAAGCGCAGCGGGGACGGCAGGGTCAGGCGGTTGTCGGTGCGCCAGGTGTACCCTCCCGGCACCGGCATCAAGCCGCGCCGGGCCAGCAACTCGGCGGCCTCGCGGCTGACCGCCACCAGACCCTTCATGCGAGCTTCGATGGCCCGGTCGAGGGTTTTGTAGACGGGTTTGCGTTTTTGCTGCAAATCCAACTGCGCCTGTAAGGCCATGCCCATGCGCTCCGCCGCATTATCACCGTTAGCCGTAGGAGGGATCACTCCATCGATCAGGCCCAAGTGCGTGATACGTTCCGGCAACGACCCCGCCAGCACCAGCGAGACAATGGCCCCCATGGAATGGCCCAGCAGGGCAAAACGCTTCAAGCCCAGTTGCTCGGCCACTTGCAGCACATCGTGGGCATAGTCCCACAGGGCATAGCCGGCGCCAGGCGGACGATGCCCGGAATGACCGTGGCCGGCCATGTCCAGGGCGATCACCCGCACGCCCTGCAACCGGGGCGCCAGCCGGGCGAAACTGTTGGCGTTGTCCAGCCAGCCATGCAAGGCGATCACCGGTCGGCCATCTTCCGGCCCGAACAGATGAGCCGCCAGTTCGATATGGGGCAGGCTCAGGCGGAATTCTTCAACGACGCTCATGGGCGGCCTCCTTCCCAGCGCTGGAAGAGGTCCTTGAGCAGATTGGCGGTGTCCAGTGGGCGCTCCAGAGGAAACATGTGCCCGCCCGGCATGCTCAACGACTCGCCGAAGGGCATGCGGCCCACCGACCGGGCGTGGTGACGCATCACCACCCGACTCTGCCGCCCCCGCACCACGGCCAGCGGGATTTCGAGTTTTCGAGCCTTTCCGGGGCTGGTGTGCGGCACACCTCGGTAGATGCTGATTTCCGTGGCCGGGTCGAAGCGCAGTCGCAACCGATCGCCGACCGGCTGCAAGCCATGTTGCAGGTACGCTTCGAAGCACTCCGGGTCGAAACCGCGAAACAGCGTCTTGCCGGCAAAATAAGCCCGCGCCGACGCCAGGTCGCTGAACTCCTCCCGCCGCCCCAGGGTTCGCCCCGCCGGTGTCAGGCGGTCGATGAAGCCCAGGCGCTTGGCGGCCAGGATCAGCCAGCGATCCACACGAGTCAGCACCGGAGAATCGAGCATGACCACGCCCCGATACAACCGAGGGCTGCGCAACGCCGCGTGCAGGTGCAGCACGCCCCCCAGGGAATGCCCCACTCCCCACACCGGTTCCGGTTGCTGCTCCAGATGATGGATCAGCTCGTCCACTAGGTTGTTCCAGTTGTCATCGACCGGGAAACGCGGGTCGTGCCCGTGCAGTTCCAAATGCGCGACCTGGTACTGCGGCGCCAGCGCGGCGAACAGCTTGCCGTACGTGGCCGAGGGGAAACCATTGGCGTGAGCGAAAAACACCTGTTGCGACATGTGGGCCGATCCATTGCGAGAACTGCGACCGATTCTGCGCAGAACCCGACGGCACGGCAATGACCGTAACTGACAGGAATGATGACAGCGTCGCGCCATCGATTATCTAAAAGCCCCTGTCAGACCTGACAGTAGACGCCGGAGTCGTTGAGGGAATAAATGCGCCAGTAACAAGCGCCATTTGAAAGGCCGAACTCATGCACGCTAAAACCCCCAATCTCGCCGTGAAAGACCCGCGAGGACTCGGCATCGCTTCGGTGGCCTACTTTCGCGATCGTCCTGCGGGAAAAGCAGAAGCTCGCATCCATCGCCAGCGCCATGATGTCGCCGGACGCCCGGTGCTCAACTACGACCCCCGCCTCTTCAAATTGCTCGAGACTGAGCCGGATGCCCGGCCCAACCTGAGAACCGTCTTCAACCTCACGGGCGCCGCGCTCTTTACCGACAACGTCGACACGGGTAATCGCCTGGCACTCTTCGGCTTGGCCGGTCAGCCCTTGATTGGCTGGGACAGCGTGCTCACCCAGGTGCAAACCGAATATGACACGCTGTTGCGCCCCATCAGAACCCTCGAACAGGCTCAAGGCTCGCGTGCCAGAAGAAGTGCGTTCTACACCTACGGGGAAAACTCTCCCGGGTCAGCCTCGCGCAATCAATGTGGCCGATTGATCCGCCACGATGATGATGCGGGTACGGTCCTGTTCAACGCATATGCGCTGACGGGCGGGGTTGTTTCGCAAAGCCGGCATTTGCTCCAGGAACTGAACGAACCGGACTGGCCTCTCGATGAGGCAGACAGGGATCTGTTGAATGAGACTGGCAATGGAGCGACCACTCGCATCGCTTATAACGCCTTGGGCAACGCAATCCTGCAAGCAGATGCGCAAGACAACATCCAGCAATCGGATCTGGATATCGCCGGCCAGCTCCGGCAAAGTCGCTTGAAACTCGCGGGGCAAACGCACGAGGCATCGCTGCTGAACGACATTCGCTACGACGCGAATGGCAATGTCGAACGGCAGACCGCCGGCAACGGCGTTGTCAGCGAGGCCCTGTACGACCCACGTGACGGTCGCCTGATGAGTGTCAAGGCCGGCCTTGCAGGCCAGCTACCGTTGCAAGACTTGGCCTATGGTTATGATCGTGTCGGCAATATCCTCAGTATCAGAGACACGACGCGGGACACCCGCTTCTTTCGTAACCAGAAGATCGAGCCGGTCCAGTCGTACGTCTACGACAGTCTGTACCAACTGATCAAGGCGACTGGCTGGCAACGTATCGGTAGCCACAACGGCCCACAAGAGCCGGTTTTCGTTTCGCCCCCCGATCCGGGACAACTGGAGAATTATCGGCAGGTCTACAGCTACGACGACGGTGGCAATCTCACGATGCTGGTGCACACTGCTGCCAGCCACGGCTGGACACAACGGACGGCGATTTCGAAATACAGCAACCGCGGACTGGAGCAGAAAGCCGACGGCAGCTTGCCTGACGAGGATGAAATCGGTGCCGGGTTCGATGCCAATGGCAACAGGACACAATTATTGACAGGTCAGGATCTGACCTGGAGTTTGAGCAACCGCCTGCGCCAGGTCGATCAAGTAGTGCGCGAACACGCACCTAATGACAGCGAAATCTATGTCTACGACGGAGCTGGCCAGCGCAAGCGCAAAGTTCGCCTGACCTACACTGCCCTCACGCGCACCCATGAGGTGCGCTACTTGCCCAGCCTGGAGATTCGCACATCGCCTTCCGAGGAGGTCCATGTCATTTCCGTACAAGCAGGACGTTGCGCCGTGCAGGTCCTGCATTGGAAATCAGGCCCCCCGCACGCAGATCAATACCGTTACAACCTGACGAATCATCTGGGCTCCAGTACGTTGGAGCTTGATGACCGCGCCAACCTGATCAGCGAGGAAATGTATTACCCCTACGGAGGCACCTCATGGTGGGCCGGCCCGGACAAAGTGCAAGCGAGCTACAAGACCCGCCGATACTCTGGCCAGGAGCGTGATGCCACGGGCCTGTACTACTACGGGCAGCGTTACTACGCGCCTTGGCTTGAACGCTGGATCAACGCCGACCCGGCTGGTGCCGTTGATGGTTTGAATCTCTTTCGGTTTGTCCGAAACAACCCTGTGACCTTTCTTGATAACGACGGGCAAATTACGGTGGAAGCGATGGACGCTTTCGATCATGTCCTGGCGCAAGGGGACGCATGGGGACAGCTTGACCAATCATCTACCGGCCTCGCGGCGTTTCAAAAACTTTCAAAGGACAATATCAAACGCCTTGAAGATCAACTTGAACAGCGCATCGAACTGGAGAGTGCCAATGCAATTTTCCTGAATGCGTTCGATGCCAACCCTTTTCATATCGTCCACTTTTCAGATCAGGATCTACGTCATGACAATGTCGTTGAGCTGTTTTCCAGAAAGCAACTTGTAAATCGCGGGGTGATCTTCAATTCCGACAACACAGCAACGGGTGACCTGACACACTTCGCAACCGACGATTTCGTCTTCTTTTCGTTGGAAGCACAGCACGAGCCTGCCAAGTCCAGGAGCCGCTTCGGCGACAAACGCTACAGAGCACCATTATCCATCTTGCAGGAAAGTGGTCAGATGCAGACGTCAATGCTGCAGACCCTGGATATTATATTTCCGGCAACGAGGCCCAAAGCGGCCCCTTCCTGGGTGGACAATGCCAGTGCCTACCTCAAAGACTTCGCTTTAAGGGATAACGAAGATGAGGATACCCAGCGACGTCATGCAATGTTTGTCGGCGAAGACATCGTCCACGGAATGGGGCTCAACGTCATGATCGACGTCTTGACCTATGCAACGGATCCAACGGACACCTTGTTTGACGTGTCTGCCGATAAGCTGATGAACAGCCTCTACCGTCCCCAGGTTTTAGTACCCAATTCTGTGAAATTGCGGCCGCCCCGATACACCTATACGCAAACAAGCTAGGTTCTTTTACATTGCCGGCCTGCCTGAACGACCGCTATTCACGAGGAAACGGGAGGTTTTTCACCCAACGGCACCACCGCCATGGTCAGGCGCGATACGCAGTTGACCTTGCCGTCATCATTGACCAGGCGGATGTCCCAGACCTGGGTGGTGCGCCCCAGGTGAACCGAGCGGGCCGTGGCCGTGACCCGTCCGCTGCGTACGCCACGCAAATGGTTGGCGTTGATTTCCAGGCCCACGCAGTAGAACTTGCTGGTGTCCACGCACAGGTAGGCGGCCATGGAGCCGACTGTCTCGGCCAACACCACCGACGCGCCGCCATGCAGCAGGCCGAACGGCTGGTGGGTACGGTGATCGACGACCATGCTCGCGGTCAGGGACTCGTCGTCGAAGGACTCGAAACGAATGTCCAGCACTTCGCTGATGGTGTTTTTACCAGCGGCGTTCAGTTGTTCAATATTCGGGGTGGTGCGCCACAGACTCATCGTTGCCGTTCCTTTGTGATTTTTATTTTGCCTTGGGACCGTTCGTTTCAGGGATGCTCGAGGCTCTTGAGCTTCATCGCACCGGCCAGCGGCAGGTCACCTTCCAGCTCGGCCAAGCCAGCCGTCGAAACCTGTTCCGGTTGCTGCAAGTGACCGTGCTGCAAAAAGCCCAGCAGGCTGCCCACCAGTGGGTTGTGGCTGACCAGCAGAACGTTGTCCTGATCGTCCAGGTGTTTCAACACTTCAGCCGGACGCGTCTCCGGCGTCAACCAGTCTACGGTGATCAATTCAGGTTCGAACCCGAGGGCCTCGCGCACCAGTTGCGCGGTCTGCTGGGCGCGCACGTAAGGGCTGGCATAAATGGCCCGCAATGGCTCGCCCATCAATCGACCGGCGCTGAGCAGCACCTCCTCGCGACCATGAATCGTCAACACCCGCTCCGGATCGGGACGGGCTCCGTGGGGCTCGGCCTCGCCATGGCGCAATACCCACAGTTTCATAGCTTCGGCTCCTCGTCCCGGACCGGGTGCGGTGCCGGCGCCACGGCGTGGGGTGCTTCGCCTTCCGGCGTGCGTGGGGTCGGCCAGTCGGCGAATGGCCAAGGCTTCTGGTCACTGTGAAAGGTGCCAAAACGGCCGATCTGCGCGAGGAACTGGCTCAGGCTGTCGCCAAAATTCATCAGGCTGGCGCTCGGTGCGCCGTAGATCAGCCGGTAGATCAATTGCACCAGCACCACAGCGCCGAGGATGAATTGCGCCACCTGCCAGACCAGCAAGTAAATCACCATCCACAGCACGCGCAGCAGGATGGATTCGTATTGAGGCTGCCCTTTCGGATCGTTCATGGTTCGCTCCTGCTTGCGGTCAAAGGGAATCAGTTGAAACCGCTGGTGGAAATAAAATCGACGTCGGTCTTGGGTTCGCCACGCATCAACAGTTCGATCACCTGTTCCAGCGTGCGCCCTTCGAACAGGATCGCATGCAGACCGGCGACCAGCGGCATGTAAACGCCGGCCTCCTGGGACTTGGCCTTGAGCACCTTGAGGGTGTTGACCCCTTCGGCCACTTCCCCCAGGCGCGACACGGCCTCGTCCAGGCTCAGGCCTTGTCCGAGGGCGAAGCCAACCTGGTAGTTGCGGCTCTTGGGCGAAGAGCAGGTGACGATCAGATCGCCCACGCCGGCCAGCCCGAGGAAAGTCATCGGATTGGCGCCCTGGCTGACAGCGAATCGGGTCATTTCCGCCAGCGCCCGGGTGATCAGCATGCTCTTGGTGTTCTCGCCCATGCCCAAGGCGACCGCCATGCCGGCGATGATCGCGTAGACATTCTTCAGCGCCCCGCCCAGCTCCACGCCGAACCGATCTGCGCTGGCATAGACCCGGAAAGTACGGCCATGCAGCGCGGCCTGGACCCGTTGGCACAGTTCTTCGTCCTCGCTGGCGACGACAGTGGCGGTCAGGGCATGCTCGGCAATCTCGCGCGCCAGGTTCGGCCCGGAGATCACGCCGATTCGCGCCTTGGGGGCGATGTCTTCGAGGATCTCGCTCATCAGCTTGAAGGTTTGCGCCTCGATGCCTTTGGTCAGGCTCACCAGCAATTTGCCGCTCAAGCGTTCGGCATGGGGCGCCAATACCGAGCGCAAGGCGCTGGAAGGCAAGGCGACGAAGAACAGGTCGCTGCCTTCGAGTGTCGCCTGCAAGTCAGTGACCGGCTCCACTTCAGGCCGGACCTTGATGCCCTTG
Organism: Pseudomonas agronomica; assembly: GCF_025917275.1. Classification (GTDB taxonomy): domain Bacteria; phylum Pseudomonadota; class Gammaproteobacteria; order Pseudomonadales; family Pseudomonadaceae; genus Aquipseudomonas; species Aquipseudomonas agronomica. The sequence goes on from NZ_JAOSHO010000074.1 coordinate 8,937, forward strand.
AGGTAACGCGGATTTTCCCGGTTGACCCGGATGGCCTCGGCCTGCTCGGGGTCACGCATCCATTGGCGCACCGCATGGCCATTCTCCGCCAGCAGGTTAGCCACGGCAGTGCCGAAACTCCCGCCTCCCAGGACCGCAATCGGGCGCTGTTCAGTCATATGCAATCCGCTCTTCCGTACCAAGTGGCAATGCGGGGCATTATACGGAGCAGCCGGACCGCGACCAGCCCCGTCAGTAATTACCCATAGCTGTAGGAAGCTGACCATCAATTCCCAGGAAAATGCTGTCAACGTGAATGGAAAAGTCGTTCGGCTCGGTTAACATGCCTGCCTTCCTTTCGTTATCCCAAGGCTGTGCCGTGTTCGTTGGCCCCTCCCGTCCAGGTTCTTCACTGCTATTGGCGCTGATCATCAGTCCGCCCGTGGTGGCCGACGACCTGTTCGTGGACAGCCAGGCCGTGCCCCAGGTGTTGACTGCCACGCGCCTGAAACAGTCGCCTGCCGCAGTACCGGGCAGCATGACCGTGCTCGATCATGAATTGATCAAGGCCAGCGGTGCCCGGGACATCAGCGAACTGTTGCGCCTGGTGCCGGGCATGATGGTCGGCAATCTCAGCGGCAACCAGGCCACCGTGAATTACCACGGGACCAACGCCAGCGAAGCGCGGCGCATGCAGGTGCTGATCGATGGCCGTTCGGTGTATCGCGCCGGCCTGGCGACCGTGGATTGGAGCGATATCCCGGTCGCCATGGAAGACATCGACCGAATCGAAGTCTTCCGCGGCCCGAACACCGTCAGCTACGGTGCCAACGCGCTGATGGCGGTGGTCAACATCATCACCCGCGCCCCGGCCGACAGCCACGGCACCCGACTGAAGATCACCCGGGGCCAGCGAGGGATCGGCGACTGGTACGCCAGTCAAGGCAGCGGTTGGGAAAACGGCGATTTCCGACTCTCGCTGTCCGGCCAGGAAGACGACGGTTTCGACAGTGACCGCAACGGCGCCGATTACCGCGACAGCCGGCGACTGGACCGCTTCAACCTGTCCGTCAGCCAGACCCTGGACGAATCCCAGAGCATCGATTGGCAATTGAACGCCAAGGATGGGACCAATCAGCGGCCCTACACCTATCGCCCCGTCTTCGCCGGGATTACAGCGGCTGGGGATAATTCTGACGTCATCGCCAAGGATTACGCCGGTTCGCTGCGTTGGAATCTGGACCTGAATCCCAATCACAGCCTCTACGTACAGGGCTCGATCCAACATTGGGATCGCCAGCAGACCTGGCGTGCCTGTGATGCCGAGGTGTCGTTCAGCCCGCAATTGACCGACCTGTGGCAACTCAACCCCAACTATGCCGAGAAGCTGGCGCGCAATATTCCCAGCTTCCTGACTACCGGGGCCCCCGCCGGCACCGCCCAAGAAAAGGCACTGGCCGATCAAGTGATCAACCAATGGCGCAACGGTGCCTCCCAGACACTGTGCGGCGACATCGACCAAAGCGCCCGCGAGTCGCGCTATGACCTGGAGATCCAGGACACCCTCAGCCTGTCCGACAGCCTGCGGCTGGTCACCGGGGCGAATTATCGCTACGACCGGGCTGATTCGGAGACCTACTTCAACGGCACCCTGGACGACACCACCTACCGTTTGTTCGGCCAGCTCGAATGGCGCGCCAGCGAACATTGGCTGCTGCAGGGCGGCGCGATGTTCGAAGACACGCGCCTGACCGGCAGTTCGTTGACCCCGCGCATGGCAGTCAATTACCTGATCACCCCGCGACACGGATTGCGAGCGGTGTATTCCGAGGCAGTGCGTTCACCGGACATGTTCGAAAACAATGTCAATTGGAGCTATCAGGTTACCAACCTGCGGCCCTCCGCGTTCGGGCAGGACAGTGCACGCTATTTCGTGCGCACGCGCGGCCCGGGGAATCTGGATCAAGAGCACATGCGCTCCCGAGAGCTGGGTTACAACGGCTATTTCATGGACCTTGGCCTGACAATGGACGTGAAGCTGTTCCATGACGAAATCACCGGCATGATCAGCGAACCGCTGCGCAACAATCAGTACATCGCCAGCAATAGCAACGAATCACAGTTCACCGGTGCCGAAACCCAATTGGACTGGCGCGTGACCCTCGCCGATCGGCTGCGCCTGACCTACGCCTACGTCGATGCCCTGGCGAGCAACCCCCTCGACGAGCAACTGACCGCCCGCAACAGCGGTTCCGCCGGCTGGCTGCGCGATTGGGGCCAGGGTTGGAACAGCGCAGTCTTCTATTACGCCGCCGATGCCCTCAATGGTTATCGCTATGAGCGGGTCGACACCCGCCTCGCCAAGCGTATCCCCTTGGGCAAGGCCAGCCTGGAACTGGCGGGGGTGGTGCAACAGCGCCTCGACAATCAGCCGACCACTTATGTCGACAATCGCTACGACTCCCGTCACGTCCTGTATTTCAGCGCAGAGTTGTCCTTCTAGATGTCTCGGGGCCAACCACGCAAGACGCCATCCCGTGGCCGCCTGTCGCTGCTGCTGTGGGTGGCGTTTGCCAGTCTTCTGACTGTCGTCCAGGCCCGGGCTGCCGAGATCCTGCTGACCGGCGCCCAGGACAGTCCCGGCGTGCAGTCGTTTACCCAGGCCTTGCAGGCCCGACGTCCCTATGACCATGTACGGTTTGCCCCGGTGGCCAGCCTCCCGGCGCCGGACCAGCTACCGGGCGACCTGCGCCTGGTGCTGCTGGATTTGCCGAGCCTTGACTGGCGGCTGCAGAAGATCCGCGGACCGGCGACCCTGGTGCTACGGATCAGTCGCCAGCAAGCCCGCGATCGCCTGGGTGATGCAACGCCGGAGCACCTGAGCCTGCTCTGGAGCGACCCGCCGATGGCGCGGCAATTGCGCCTGATTCGCCAGGTCCTGCCGCAAGTGCGACGGGTCGGCATCCTGTTCGACGGGCACAGCGAATTCCTGCTCAAGGACGCCCATCAGGCGGCGCTTGCGCTAGGCCTGGAAATTGTCGGCGAGCGCTGGGACGACATCAGCGACAGCCGTCCGTTGCAGAACCTGCTCGGCCAGAGCGATGTCTTGCTGGGCCTGGATGATCCCGATCTGTACAACCCCAAGACGGTGAAAAACCTGCTGCTGAGCAGTTACGCCCGGCAACGCGCGCTGATCGGCCCGAGCCCCGCCTTCGTCAAGGCGGGCAGCCTGGCCAGCACCTACAGCGACCAGGAAGACTGGCTGGCGATTCTCGATGATCTGCTCGACCGCCCCGCCACCACATGGCCGCGCACCTTGTATCCGACCCACTTCAAAGTCTTGAGCAATCAACAGGTCGCCCGCTCCCTGGGGATCGAACCGATCGATGCCGAATCCGTCGCTGCGCAGTTGGCAGAAGGAGAACACCGCCCATGACCTTGCGTCGTCGTTGGGATATCCACACCCGTACCCAGCTCATCGCCCTCGGCCCGGCATTGTTGTTGACCGTGTTGCTGATCGGCTTCTTCACCTTCGTGCGGATCCAGGATCTGCGCCAGGAACTCAACCACACCGGGCAACTGATCGCCAACCAATTGGCTCCGGCAGCGGAATATGGCGTCATTTCCGGCAACGACGAAGTGCTGGAAAGCCTGCTCACCGCGACCCTGGCCACTCCCCACGTCCGTTTCCTGGAAGTCCAGGACCGCACGGAGCGGGTCCTGGTGTACGTCGAACAACCGGCCCAGACCCGCAACCATTCACAGCAGGTCGAAGTATTCCAGGCCCCGGTTCGCCTACAGCGCATTGCCCTGAACAATGACTTCCTGCAAGGCAACAATCCGACCACCGAAACGCCCGGCGAAGATTACCTGGGCCGGGTGATCGTCGGCATGTCCAGCGACGCCTTCAGCCAGCGGCAGCAGGAAATCCTGCTCAAGGCCGCCATCCTTGCCTTGTTCGCCCTGTTGTTCACGTTCCTGGTGGCGCGGCGCCTGGCGGCCGACCTGTCGCGGCCGATTCGCGACATCGGCAACGCGGTCAAGGCGATCCAGCAAGGCGACTACAACGCCCCGCTGCCGATCGTCGACGACGGCGAACTGGGAGCCTTGTCACGACACATCAATAATCTGGCCGACGGCCTTGAACAGGCCAGCCGCGAACAGCACCAGGCCATGGCTCAATTGATCCAGACGCGGGAAGAAGCGGAAAAAGCCAACAGCGCCAAGTCCGAATTCCTGGCAATGATGAGCCATGAGTTGCGCACGCCGATGAACGGCGTCCTGGGCATGCTGCAACTGCTGGAAACCACCCACATGACCGATGAGCAGCACGAGTACACCGCGCTGGCCTCGGAATCCACCGAGCACCTGTTGAAGGTGATCAACGACATCCTCGATTTCTCGCGTATCGAACGCTCCGCACTGGAGTTGGAACACATTGCGTTCAACCTGGCGGAGCTGGTGGGCAGTTGCGCCCAGTCGTTCCAACACAGCGCCGCGCAACGCAAGCTGGGCCTGGACCTGCTGATCCCCGACGACCTGAAGCCGCTGCAGGTACAAGGCGACCCGACGCGGATCCGGCAGATCCTGGTGAACCTGATCGGCAACGCGCTGAAGTTCACCGACCAGGGCCGCGTTACCGTGCAATGCCAATGGCAAGCCCTGGACCACGAACTACTCTGGTTCACCTGCACGGTACGTGACAGCGGCATCGGTATCCCGGCCGAGAGCCTGGAGCGGATGTTCGACGCGTTCCAGCAGGCCGACAGTTCGATTTCCCGGCGCTATGGCGGCACGGGCCTGGGCTTGCCGATCGCGCGCACCCTGGCCAAACGCATGGGCGGCACGCTGCGCGCCCAGAGCGAGGAAGGCCAGGGCTCGGTGTTTACGCTGGAGATCCCCCTGGCCCTGTCGCGCCAGGCCCCGCCGCCGTTGCCCCCACGCCTGCCCGGCGGAAGCGGTGATGGAGAAGGCCGCAATGTCCTGCTGGTAGAAGACAACCCGGTGAACCAGACGGTGATCGAAGCCATGCTGCGCAGCCTGGGCTTCAAGGTCAGCGTCGCCACCGATGGCGCCCAGGCCGTACGCAGCGCCGAGAGCCTGATTTTCGAAGCGATCCTGATGGACTGCCGGCTGCCGGTCATCGATGGCTACGAAGCCACCCGGCAGATCCGCCAATTGCCTGGCTGCGCCGAAGTGCCCATCATCGCCCTGACAGCCAATGCATTGCAGGGCGACCGGGAAGCCTGCCTGGCGGCAGGCATGAACGATTACCTGGCCAAACCCTTCAAGCGAATTGACTTGCAGCAGACTCTGCAACGCTGGGTGGGGTAAATACAGGGGCTTGGACTATCTGTGACTGGCGTGAAAGGCGAAAGTGCGGCAGTCTTAGGCACCCGGACACGCCTCGAGCGGGACAGGAATAACAATTTCAGTGCACAGGTGTACATTCATTTCCCGTGTGCTGTGACTTTCACTACAACGCAATAGTCTATGAGTAGGCTGCCGACTCGAGGCATGAACGCTTCGATCGGCCGGGAAGATTTGCCCCACCCTGCCGCATGGGACTATTGAGGAGCTCGCATGACCAAACAAAACGCCTTTACTCGGGAAGATCTGCTGCGCTGCAGTCGCGGTGAGCTGTTCGGCCCAGGTAACGCGCAACTGCCCGCCCCGAACATGCTGATGGTGGATCGCATCACCCATATCAGCGATGAGGGTGGCAAGTACGGCAAAGGTGAATTGGTCGCCGAGCTGGATATCACTCCAGACCTGTGGTTCTTCGCCTGTCACTTCGAAGGTGATCCGGTGATGCCGGGCTGCCTGGGCCTCGACGCCATGTGGCAACTGGTTGGCTTCTTCCTCGGCTGGCAGGGCCTGCCGGGTCGCGGTCGCGCCCTGGGTTCGGGCGAAGTGAAGTTCTTCGGTCAGGTACTGCCGACTGCGAAGAAGATCACCTATAACATTCATATCAAACGCGTCCTCAAGGGCAAGCTGAACATGGCCATTGCCGATGGTTCGGTTGCCGTGGATGGTCGCGAGATCTACACCGCCGAAGGCCTTCGGGTCGGCGTTTTCACCTCCACTGACAACTTCTAAGGGTTATCCGCATGCGCCGCGTCGTTATCACTGGTCTGGGCATCGTTTCGTGCCTGGGCAATGACAAAGAGACCGTCTCCGCTAACCTGCGTGCAAGTCGCCCTGGCATCCGGTTCAACCCGGAATATGCCGAAATGGGTCTGCGTAGCCAGGTTTCCGGCTCCATTGACCTCAACCTCGAAGAGCTGATCGATCGCAAGATCTACCGTTTCGTCGGCCACGCGGCAGCGTATGCCTACCTGGCCATGAAAGACGCCATCGCCGACTCCGGCCTGACCGATGAGCAAGTGTCCAACGTGCGCACCGGCCTGATCGCCGGTTCCGGCGGCGCGTCCACCTTGAACCAGATGGAAGCGCTGGACATCCTGCGCGAGAAAGGCGTCAAGCGCGTCGGCCCTTACCGCGTCACGCGGACCATGGGCAGCACCGTTTCGGCTTGCCTGGCCACCCCTTTCAAGATCAAGGGCCTGAACTACTCGATCTCCTCCGCTTGCGCCACCAGTGCCCACTGCATTGGCACCGCGGTCGAGCAGATCCAGATGGGCAAGCAGGACATCGTGTTCGCCGGTGGAGGTGAAGAAGAACATTGGAGCCAATCGTTCCTGTTCGACGCCATGGGCGCCCTGTCCAGCAAGCGCAACGACACCCCGCAAACCGCTTCCCGTGCCTACGATGCCGACCGTGACGGTTTCGTCATCGCCGGCGGTGGTGGCATGGTCGTGGTCGAGGAGCTGGAACACGCCCTCGCCCGTGGCGCGAAGATCTACGCGGAAATCGTCGGCTACGGCGCCACTTCCGACGGCTACGACATGGTTGCGCCGAGCGGCGAAGGTGCCGTGCGCTGCATGCAGATGGCCATGTCCACTGTCGACACACCGATCGATTACCTGAACACCCACGGCACCTCGACTCCGGTCGGCGACGTCGCAGAGATGAAAGGCGTGCGCGAAGTGTTCGGCGACAAGGCCCCGGCCATCAGCTCCACCAAGAGCCTGTCGGGTCACTCCCTGGGCGCCGCCGGTGTTCACGAAGCGATCTACTGCATGCTGATGATGGAAGGCAACTTCATGGCCGGCTCGGCCAACATCGACGAGTTGGACCCGGAAGTGGCCGACCTGCCGATCCTGACCAAGACTCGCGAAAATGCCACCATCAACACCGTGATGAGCAACAGCTTCGGCTTCGGTGGCACCAACGCTACCCTGGTGATGAAGCGCTGGCAGGGCGCGTAGGGGCTGCCGCAGGCTGCGATCTTTTAACGCGAAAAGATCGCA
>NZ_JAOSHO010000740.1 GCF_025917275.1 Pseudomonas agronomica
CTTGCCCTGGTTATCGATGATGTAGGTCACCGGCAATCCCTCGCTGCGTGGAAGGTCGAAGATCTCGGCCGGGTCCCGAGCCAGCACGGTGAAATGAATGCCCATCTTGTCGCTGGCACTCTTGAGTTCTTCGCCTTGCACCTGATCGAAGTTGACCCCGAACACGCCCACGTTCCGTCCCTTGAGCTGTTCGGCCAGGGCATTGAATTCCGGAATCTCCGTGCGGCACGGCGCGCACCACTCGGCCCAGTAATTGAGCACCACCCATTGTTTGTCCAACCGTTGCGAAGCAATCGGCTGGCCGTTCTGATCCACGCCGTAATCGTTTCCACAGCCGGCGAGCAATAAAATGCAGATGAATGTCAGTGCCGCCGCCAATCGCCTTGTCATGTGCCAATCCTTGCCTGAAATGTGAACGCTGGCCGCCCATCAGGTGCTAGGCGCCTCGCTGCACAGTAGAATAGCCGCCACCTTACGCAAGATGCGACCCGCTCATGACTGATCTGACGCTTTATCACAACCCGCGCTGCTCGAAATCCCGCGGTGCGCTGGAACTGTTGGAAGCCCGCGGCCTGGCGCCCACCGTCGTCCGCTACCTGGAAACCCCGCTGGACACCGCGCAGCTCAAGCGCCTGCTGGGCAAGCTCGGCATCGGCGCGCGGCAGTTGCTGCGCACCGGCGAGGACGAGTACAAGACCTTGAACCTGGCCGACGAAAACCTGGTCGAGGACGATCTGATCGCCGCCATCGTCGCCCATCCAAAGCTTATGGAACGGCCGATCCTCGAAGCCGGGGAAAAAGCCGTGATCGGCCGTCCGCCGGAAAAGATCCTGGAGATCCTGCCGTGACCACGCCGTACATCCTGGTCCTGTATTACAGCCGCAGCGGCTCCACCAACGAAATGGCCCGGCAAATCGCCCGGGGCGTCGAGCAGGCCGGGCTGGAAGCCAGGTTGCGCACGGTGCCGGCGATTTCCACGGAATGCGAAGCGGTGTCGCCGGATATCCCGGAACAGGGTCCGCTCTATGCCACGCTCGATGACCTGAAGAACTGCGCCGGCCTGGCCCTGGGCAGCCCGACCCGTTTCGGCAACATGGCTGCGCCGCTCAAATATTTCCTCGACGGCACCAGCAACCTCTGGCTGACCGGCGCCCTCGTGGGCAAGCCAGCCGGCGTATTCACCTCCACCGCCAGCCTGCACGGCGGCCAGGAAACCACGCTGTTGTCGATGATGTTGCCACTTCTGCACCACGGCATGCTGATCACCGGCCTGCCCTACAGCGAATCGGCCCTGATCGACACCCAGGGTGGCGGTACGCCCTACGGCCCGAGCCATCACGCCGGCGCCGACGGTAAAAGCGGCTTGAACGCGCATGAAGTCGAGCTGTGCCGAGCCTTGGGCCTGCGCCTGGCGAAAACCGCTCTATTGCTGGAGAACGGCCGTGGCTAAGAAGCCCAAGATCCTGCCGCCCATCCACTGGCTGGAACCGCGTGTACGCATCGCCCGCGCCCTCAGCCTGCTGTGCTTTTTCGGTTTGGTGGGATTGCTCAGCGCGTACTACCTGCTGATCGCCGACCTGCACGGCGCGCGCCCTTGGGTGATCCTGCTGATCGAGCTGGTGCCGCTGTTGATCCTCGCGCCAGGCATGCTCATCGGCAGCGCACGCGGGCATTCGTGGATGTGCTTCGTGGTGAACCTGTATTTCATCAAGGGAGCATTGGCCGCCTACGACCCCAGCCGGCAGTGGTTCGGCGTGCTGGAAATGGTGGCGAGCGTGGCGGTGTTCTGCTCGGCGTTGCTGTATGTGCGCTGGCGGTTTCAGTTGAATCGAAGGTTGGCGGGCGAAGGCGAACCTTCCGTCGCCTGACAGACCGCCTTCGCGAGCAAGCTCGCTCC
>NZ_JAOSHO010000741.1 GCF_025917275.1 Pseudomonas agronomica
GACACCGGCGGCATGGGACAGCACCAGGGAACGCTGGAGGTTTTCCAGGTCTTCGCTGGCGATGCGGGTCGAGGCCAGCAGGCCGAAACCGGTGTTGATGCCATAGGCGGTGCGGTTCTCGGCGAGGATCTGTTCCACGCAGGCAACACTGGCTTCGATCTGCGCCGACGCGCTGGCGTCGAGGCTCAGGGTCACCGGTTGCTGATAGATGTCACGCAATTGAGCCAGGCTCAATTGGCCGGGAATCAGGTTTAAGGCAGTCATGTAGTGCTCCTTTTGAGAGTTTTGTTTTTTCACCCGCCAGTCGCTCCGGAATGTTCCGTTATCCGTCACCTTCGCTTTGGGCGATGCCTTGTGGGCTAGAGGTGCCTTGGCACGCTGGCGCTTTTTTCGATCAATTCAAATTTGGTAATACGTTGCCCAGCACGTCCGGGTCTTTGAGCAACCCGGCGGCACTGGCGATGTCCGGCGCCAGCCAGCGGTCCTGGTCGTAGGCCGGGACGCGCTCGCGCAGCAGTTTCCAGGCGATGTCGGTGCCGGCGCCGAAGCGTTGGGCCTTGAGAAACTCAAAGGCCTGGGCCGCCAGCAGGTATTCGATGGCGAGGATCTGCGTACAGTTTTCCAGCGCCCGGTGCAGCTTCAGGGCCGCGTTGGTGCCCATGCTCAAATGGTCTTCCTGCAAGCCGGAGGTGACGAAATTATCCAGCACTGCCGGTTGCGCCAGTTGCTTGTTTTCCGCGCACAGCGACGCGGCGACGTATTGGACGATCATCATCCCCGAATTCACACCAGGATTGGCGACAAGGAATGCCGGCAAACCGCTGACGTGCGGGTTGATCAAACGGTCGAGACGACGCTCGGCGATCGAACCGATCTCGGCCATGGCGATCGCCAGCAAGTCTGCCGCCAACGCCACCGATTGACCGTGGGGATTGGCCTGGGACATCACCCGGAAATTCTCCGGCGTACCCAGCAGCACCGGGTTATCGGTGACGGCGTTGAGCTCGGTTTCGATCTGTTGCCGGGCATGCTCCAACTGATCACGGGCGGCGCCGTGCACTTGGGGAATCGAACGGATGCTCAAGGCGTCCTGGGTGCGGATGCCCAGGCTCGACGCGATGACTTCGCTGCCATCGAGCAATGCCCGCAGGTTTACGCCGACCTGCTGCATGCCCGGGTGCGGCTTGAGGGCGATGATCTCGGCATCGAACGCGGCGATCTGCCCGCGCTGGGCCTCGAAGCTCATGGCGCCGATCACATCGGCCCATTGCACCAGCCGCGTGGCATCGGCCAGGGCCAGGCAACTGAGGCCGGTCATGCACGGCGTACCGTTGACCAGGCACAAGCCGTCCTTGGCCCCCAGTTGCACCGGTTGCAGACCTTCTGCGGCGAGGGCCTGTTGCGCCGGGACGATCTGCCCGCGATAACTGACCTGGCCAACGCCCAGCAACGCAATGCCGATATGGGCCATGTGGGTCAGGTAACCCACCGAACCCTGGGACGGCACTTGTGGCGTGATGCCGCGATTGAGCAGCGCCAGTAACGCCTCGACCACCCGGCGATGGATGCCGGATTTGCCTTGGCTGTAGTTGTGGATGGCGGCGCAGAGAATCGCCCGGGTCTGTTCGTCGCAGAGCGCCGGGCCGACGCCACAGGCATGGCTGAGCAAGGTGTTGCGCGACAGCTGGCTGAGTTGTTCGTCCTTGAGCGAGACATTGCACAACGCCCCGAGGCCGGTGTTGACGCCATAGGCGCGCTCGCCGCTTTCGACGATGCGCTGGACGATGGCCTGGGCATTGTCGATCCGCGCCCAGACTTGGGTCGACAGTTCCAGCGGCGCGCCGAAGCGGGCGACGGCGACCACGTCCTGCCAGCGCAGGG
>NZ_JAOSHO010000742.1 GCF_025917275.1 Pseudomonas agronomica
CGGCGATATCGATGACGTGCATCGTCGCGAGGGTGCTCGCTGACCAATCAATCGAAGTGCCCAACAGCCCAGCCACCGCGTTGATCCCATGGAAACCGAGGAACACGTACCAGGCGCCCCAGTGCAACAGCGCCAGCGGGAAGTACACCTTCAGCGTGCGCTTGAGGATGCTGCGCTTGTGTGCCCAGGTCTTGGCTCGCAGCAGGCGGATGAACGCCGACATCACGTTGTCGCCGACCATCAGCAAACGCGCCAATCCCCAAGGTTCGCCATTGGTGATGGCCCGCTCTTCCATGTCCGCCTCGCTGCCGGACACCTTGTGATGATTGAGGTGCAGATGGCGGCGGATCCATGGATTGATGGTGCTCGGCCGCGCCAGCCACACCAGGCCCATCATCAGGTTGTGGGGCAGGCGCTGCTTGCGGAAATACATGCTGTGGATCAGATCATGTTCAAGCTCATGGGTCAGGGAGGCGAAAAACGCGTTGAGCAGCAGACAGGCCCAACCAGCCAGGTAACCGTTGATGTAGAGCAGCGCCGAGCCGATCATTCCGGCCAAGGCAAACGCCAGGATGCCCGCGCCCAGCGCGTCCTGATGCTGCAAGATCGGGTAGCGCCGGCGCAATTCCTCGCCCCGGGCCAGGACAACCTGGCGAATGTGGGCGGCTCGCTGTTGTGCATTCAATCGCTCGGGGCTTGCGCAAGTGCCGTGCATGGCTTACATCCTCTGGTAACAACGATGTGCTCATCCTGCCGGGCGTTGTCCCATCGGGTGGTAGCCGTAGACGCCAACCTGTTGACCGCAAGCGCCAATTGTCATGACCGAACCCACCTCCCTCGCCAGCTGGACCCGCGCCCTGCGCAAGCAGCTCGATGCACTGGGCCTGGACAGCCAGGCCTTGTGCGTGGAAGCGGGCCTGGACCCGGCGTTGATGGACGACCCGAACGCACGCTACCCGCTCTCGGCCACCACGCGCCTATGGACGTTGGCGGTGCAGGCCAGCGGCGACCCGGCAATTGGCTTGCGGGTGTCGCGCTTCGTCAGCCCCACCACGTTCCATGCGCTGGGCTACGCCCTGGTGGCCAGCGGCAGTTTGCGCGAGGTGTTCGAGCGGATCGTGCGGTATCACCCGGTGGTCAGCGATGCGCTGACCTTGCAACTGAGCCGCGGCGAAGACCGCTATCGCTTCAGCCTCGATGTCCCGCCGGGACGCCCCGCCCCCGCTTTCGAAGCCATCGACGCGTTTGCCGCGATCTACGTGCGCACCTGCCGCAACCGGCTGGGCCGCGACTACGCACCGCTGGCGGTCTACCTGCGCCGACCGCAACCGTTGGACGCCAGCCCATGGCACAAAGTCTTTCGCGCGCCCGTGCATTTCGCCGCCAGCCAGGATTGCCTGGAATTCAGCCTCGTGGATTTCGACAGCCACCTGGACGATGCGAACCCGGAGCTGGCCGAACACAACGAAACCGTGCTCAAGCGCACCCTCGCCCAACTCCAGCCGTTGACCTGGGAGCGCAAGGTCCGCGCCGCCATCGAAGCCCAGTTGCCCGAAGGCGAACCCAGCGCCGAACGCATCGCCCAGGCCATGCACCTGAGCCTGCGCAGCCTGCAGCGACACCTGGCCGACGAAGGCTGCCGCTTCGACGCGCTGCTCAACGAATGCCGGGAGAATCTGGCGCTGCTACACCTGCGCGATCCGCAGTGCTCGCTGAGTGAGGTCAGTTACCTGCTGGGTTTCGCCGACACCAGCAGCTTCAGTCGCGCGTTCAAGCGTTGGACGGGCATGACGCCGGGGCAGTTTCGGGATGGGTTACGGTAGGGATTTGCAGTGCCTGGGCTGGCCCTATCGCGAGCAAGCTCGCTCCCACAG
>NZ_JAOSHO010000743.1 GCF_025917275.1 Pseudomonas agronomica
GTTGCCGCCCCTGCTCGACCAGCGCGCCCTTGCGATCGAGCCAGGCGAAGTCCAACGGGCTGTCGGCGGTCAACTGTGCCAACGGCGCCAGCGCTATGCGCAGCAAGGTGCTCATGCGCCCACCCGCGACCAGACCACCTGGGGCCTGCGCTGCTCGCTGCGATAAAACAACGCTTCGACACCGAATCGGCGCTGTTCGACCGTGGCCTGTCCGCGCAATAGAAACCACTCGCTGGTGATGCCCAGGCGCAGTTGCTCAGTGCTCATCTGCGGCATGCGCAAGCGGTTGAGAAAATCCCCGCTATTGATGAACCACTGGCCGCGGTCACGCTCGGCAATCACCGCCTGTGCCTGGGCCACGCTCATCCCGGGCACTCGTGCGGCCAAGACCTGCGCCGTGGTGGTATTGCCGTTCACCCAAGTGGGCGCCGGCAGCACCGTGACATAGGGGCGCAGGCGCTCGAGGGCAGCGGGGTCGATTCCGGGAAGGCCGGCCAGGTCATCAAGGCCGCGCAACATCGGCCGGGTGGCGGGCAGCGGCTGGCTCTCGGCGTCCGGCGATGTCAGGCGACCGCTGTCGAACCCGGTTGCCGCGCTGGAGGTGGACGGCGGTGGACGCAAGCGCTTGGGGTAGGCCTCCACCACGCGTTGGACGATACGATTGCCCTGGGCCGTGGGCACGCCCAGCTCGGCGCACAGGCGTTCGAATGCGGCGACTTCCAGTGTGTCGAGCTGGCCGTCGAGGATCAGGTTGCGCAGGTTGAATTTACTTTGCTCATCGCTGACATGGCCATCGAACACTCCGTTTTCAGTGCCCAGGCGCACCCCACGCAAGGGCTGCGCCCACGCCTGGTCCAAACGCGTCATGGGCTCGCGCAAGCGTTGCTGCCAGAGCGCCTGGCGGGTCCATTCCAATACGCCATTGGACAGCCAGGCGCCCCGCACCCGCTGGCTTTCGCTTTCCACGCTGCGAGTCACCTGGACCTGTCGGGCGATCATGCCAGCGGCGATCACCGCGACCACGGTCGCCACCAGCAAGGCGCTGATCACCGCCATGCCACGCTGTGCTGAGCGATTCACGACTAGAGCTGCCAGGAGCCGATATCAGCGTTGACACCTTCGCCGTCGGGCTGCCCATCGGCGCCGAGGGAAAACACATCGACCTCACCGTTGGTGCCCGGGTTGAGGTAGTTGTAGGCACGCCCCCAAGGATCCTTGGGCAGCCGTTCCAGGTAAGCGCGCCAGTTGCCACTGGTGGCGTTGGCAGGTTTTTCCGCCAGGGCCTTGAGCCCTTCGTTCATGGTCGGGTAGCGCCCTTGGTCGAGACGGAACAGCTTGAGCGCCTGCATCAGCCCCGCAACGTCCTGGCGGGCCGCCGTGGCCCTGGCCTGGTCCGGGCGGTCAAGCACCTTCGGCACGACCATGGCGGCAAGGATGCCGAGAATGACCACCACGACCATGATCTCGATCAGGGTAAAACCTTGCTGCCGGCGAGGGCCACGTGTGGGACGGCCAGACGATGCGACACCCATCTCGACACTCCTTGGCTGGCGCCGCGTTCTGGCGCTGGTTGAGGTTTCCATTCGCTGCGGATTGTTCCAGCGGCATATGTCACTGGTATAAAAAATCCTCAGGAGCTTTGGTCAGCAATCCGTCAAACGCGGGCATTAGGCTGAAGCACATTTCCCCGACGATGCTCATTGCCATGACCCGACAGGTACCCCGGCAACGCGGCTTTACCCTGATCGAAGTATTGGTGGCGCTGCTGATCGTGGCGGTGGCGATGTCGGCGGCTGTGCGCGCCAGTGCGCAAATGAGCCAGAGCAACGCGCTGCTGCGGGATCGCTCGATGGCGCTG
>NZ_JAOSHO010000744.1 GCF_025917275.1 Pseudomonas agronomica
CGCTCGATACCACCGTGGAGCAGTCGCACCCGTCCACCCAGGGCGCTGAACAAGGCAGCCAGGTCCGGCTCATCCTTATCGATGCCGGTGAAGCGCAGGCGCAGCACCGTGGCCGCGTCCGCCGACGCCGGATGAGGTTGCAAGCGGCTTTGCAGCTCTTCGGGCAGTGCGTGCTGCAACGGCGCCAGGAGCGTGCGACTGACGTCATGCTGCGGGTTGCCGAAGACTTCCCAGACTGGCCCTTGTTCGACGATCCGCCCTTGTTCGAGTACCACCACCCGGTCGCAGACTTCGCGGATGACCGCCATCTCATGGGTGATCAGCACGATGGTCAGGCCCAACCGCTGGTTGATCTCGCGCAGCAAACCGAGGATCGACTGAGTCGTCTCCGGATCGAGCGCCGAGGTGGCCTCGTCGCACAACAGGATCTGCGGGTCATGAACCAGCGCCCGGGCAATTCCGACACGCTGTTTTTGACCGCCCGAAAGCTGCGCCGGATAGGCGCCGTGCTTATCTTGCAGACCGACCAGTTCCAACAGTTCGCGCACCTTGTGCTGGCGCTGTTCCTTGGGCACGCCGGCCACCTTGAGTGGCAGCTCGACGTTCTGCCACACCGTCTTGGCTGACATCAGGTTGAAATGCTGGAAGATCATGCCGATGCGCCGGCGCAGCTCCACCAGCCGATCTTCGTCGAATTCGCCGATGTCCACCTGATCGATCAGCACGCGCCCGCTGGTGGGCTGTTCGAGGCGGTTGATGGTGCGGATCAGCGACGATTTGCCCGCGCCGCTGCGGCCGATGATGCCGAAGACCTCGCCGCGCTGGATCGCCAGGTCGATGCCTTGCAGCGCAGCCACCGGGCCCTGGGTGCCAGCGTAGGTCTTGCCCAGGCCGATGAAGCGCACATGGGCACGGTTCAGTTCTGGGTGCAGCTCGGTCTGGTCGGCGACGTGGGGCGCCGGGGCATCATGACGGAGTCGAGCATTGATTGCGCTCATGTTCAGCCTTCCCAACCGGCTTGGTAGAGCTTGCCATGGGCCTTGTCCAAGGCGGCGCGCACAGCGGGGGAGTGCTGGTAGATATCGACGAACTTGATCAACCGTGGATCATCCTTGCTCTTGGGCTGGATCACGAACTGGATGACGTACTCCTTGTGATCCAGGCCATCGAACAGCAACGCGGAAGTCGCATCGAAGGTGTTCGCCAGGCGAATGTAGGCCGGATAGCCTTGCACCAGATCGGCGTCTTCGTAGGCGCGCACCAGTTGCACCGCTTCGACTTGTAGAATCTTGAGCTTTTTCGGGTTGGCTACAATGTCATCTTCGGTGGCCTTGTAGCCGACCCCTGGCTTGAGCGTGATCAGCCCGGCCTTGGCCAGCAACTGCAAGCCGCGTCCGCTGTTGATCGGATCGTTGGCAATGGCGACGCTGGCGCCTTCCGGCAACTCGGCGAAACTTTTGTACTTCTTCGAGTAGAGGCCGACGTTGTTGATGATGCCCGGGGCGAACGGCACCAGGTCGAAACCGGCGGCGGCCTTGGCGTTTTCCAGAAAGGGGATGTGCTGGAAGTAATTCACGTCGATGTCACCCGAAGCGAGGCTGACGTTGGGCGCGATCCAGTCGCTGAACTCCACCAGTTCGACTTTCAGGCCTTGTTTGTCGGCCTCTTGAACGGCCGCCTCCAAGGGAATGGCGAAGGCGGCGGTGGTGCCGATTTTCAGCGGGGCGTCGGCGGCGAACAGCGCCGAGCTGAACAGGCCGAGAGCCAGGGCCAGGGTTTTGACTGGCAGGGTGAGGAAGTGCTTGGTCATGTCGGATATTCCAGTCGTTGATTGAGTCATGTGCTTTCATGGCGAG
>NZ_JAOSHO010000745.1 GCF_025917275.1 Pseudomonas agronomica
TCGCGAGCAGGCTCGCTCCCACAGGGGATTGTGTTGTTACTGGACCAGCGAACCGCGCAGCGAGTGCGGTTGCGCGGCGTCGATGTGCACGTCGGCGAACTGGCCGATCAAGGCCGGCGTGTCGCAACGGAAGTTGACGATGCGGTTGTTCTCGGTGCGGCCCTGCAATTCACCCGGGTCTTTTTTCGAGTAATCGGTGACCAGGATCCGCTGGACCGAACCGACCATTTGTCGGCTGATCTCGAAACCCTGTTGGTTCAGGCGGTGCTGCAAGGCGTTGAGTCGTTCCTTTTTGACTTCTTCCGGGGTTTCGTCCGCAAGGTCGGCCGCCGGGGTGCCAGGGCGCTGGCTGTAGACGAAGGAATAGGAGAAGTCGAAGCCCACGTCTTCGATCAGCTTCATGGTCTGCTGGAAGTCTTTCTCGGTTTCGCCAGGGAAGCCGACGATGAAGTCCGAACTGATGCAGATGCCCGGCACGGCGGCGCGCAGCTTGCGCAGTTTGGATTTGTATTCCAGCGCCGTGTGGTTGCGTTTCATGGCGGCGAGGATCCGGTCGGAGCCCGATTGCACCGGCAGGTGCAGGTGCTTGACCAGCTCTGGGACTTCGGCGTGGGCCTGGATCAGGCTGTCGGAGAATTCCAGCGGATGGGACGTGGTGTAGCGGATGCGGTCGATACCGTCCACCGCCGCGACGACGCGGATCAGCTCGGCAAGATCCGCCAGGCGCCCGTCGTGGGTCAGGCCGCGATAGCCGTTGACGTTCTGCCCCAACAGCGTCACTTCGCGCACGCCGTTTTCCGCCAGGTGGATGATTTCGGCGATCACGTCGTCGAATGGCCGGCTGACTTCTTCGCCGCGGGTATAGGGCACTACGCAGAACGTGCAGTACTTGCTGCAGCCTTCCATCACCGAGACATAGGCGCTTGGGCCGTCGATACGCGGCTCGGGCAGGTGGTCGAACTTTTCGATTTCGGGGAACGAAACGTCGACTTGCGGCAACTTGGTCACGCGCGCGGCGTCGATCATTTCCGGCAGGCGGTGCAAGGTCTGCGGGCCGAAGACCACGTCCACGTAAGGTGCGCGATCGCGAATCGCCGCGCCTTCCTGGCTGGCCACGCAACCGCCCACCGCGATGACCATCTCCGGGTTGGCCAGCTTCAGTTCACGCCAGCGACCCAGTTGGGAGTACACCCGGTCCTGGGCGCGCTCGCGGATCGAGCAGGTGTTGAGCAGGATCACGTCCGCGTCTTCGGCGCGGGCGGTGACTTCCAGGGCCTGGTGTTCACCCAGCAGATCGACCATGCGCGAGCTGTCGTACTCGTTCATCTGGCAACCGTGGGTTTCGATGTAAAGCTTCTTGGCCATGGACGGGTTCATCACGTGATTCAAAGAACCGCGCATTATAGGGAACAAGTCCCCCGGTTCCTACCGCTGCGCGAGCAGTGGCTATGCTATAGTTCGCGCCCTCATTTTTACCCGCCGATGTGTTTCGCCTGCCATGACCAAACGTGAAGCTCCAATCTACAAGGTGATTTTCCTCAACCAGGGCCAGGTGTTCGAGATGTACGCCAAGCAGATCTATCAAAGTGATCTGTGGGGCTTCCTGGAAGTCGAGGAATTCGTCTTTGGCGAGCGCACGCAAGTGGTCGTCGACCCGAGCGAAGAAAAGCTCAAGGCGCAGTTCGAAGGGGTGGTGCGCAGCTTCGTGCCCATGCATTCGATCGTGCGCATCGATGAGGTTGAACGCCTCGGCACGCCGAAAATCAGCGAAGCCCGCGGCGCGGTCGGCAATGTGATGCCGTTTCCGATGCCGATGCCTGAGAAGTAAAAAATATTTGTTGCTGCGCCGGGC
>NZ_JAOSHO010000746.1 GCF_025917275.1 Pseudomonas agronomica
TGCTCGCGAAGGCGTCCGCACATTCAACATAAATCCAACCGGCAAAAAACGCCGACCGTCTAGGCTGTACTGAACCATTTCCAATCCACTGGAGGTTCCCATGCACCTCGAAGGATCCTGCCACTGCGGCGCCGTGTCATTCAGCCTGGACAGCCGCCATCCCTACCCTTATCAGCGCTGCTACTGCTCGATCTGCCGCAAGACCCAGGGCGGCGGCGGTTTTGCGATCAACCTGGGGGGCGACGCGAAGAGCCTGAAGGTGCAAGGCCGCAAGCACATCACGGTCTATCACGCGCGACTGAAGGATGAAGGCAATAAACGCGCCCACCGCAGCAGCGCCGAACGACACTTCTGCTCGTTATGCGGCTCGGGGCTGTGGCTGTTCAGCCCGGAATGGCCGGAGCTGATACACCCATTTGCCTCAGCCATCGACACGCCATTGCCGGTACCGCCGGAGCACACTCACCTGATGCTGGGCTCCAAGGCGCCGTGGGTGGAAGTCGAGGCGCATCCGGGGGACCAGCAGTTCGAGGTCTACCCCGAAGAGTCGATTGCCCAGTGGCATGAGCGGCTGGGCTTGACCCGTTAGGCCGGCACCCCACTGTGAAACCGGAACTCCACGTCCGGCGACTCGATCAGCTCCCGCTCGGCGGCGCGGACCTTGTCGATCACCTGGGCGATGTCCTTGGCGTCGCCGTACTGATAGGCCAGCTTCAGGTAGCCCTGGAAATGCCGCGCCTCGCTTTTCAGCAAGCCGAAATAGAACTTGCCCAGTTCCTCGTCCAGATGCGGCACCAGGGCCTCGAATCGCTCGCAGCTACGGGCTTCGATGAAAGCGCCAACCACCAGGGTATCCACCAGTTTCACCGGCTCGTGGCTGCGCACCACTTTGCGCAGGCCCGAGGCGTAGCGCCCGGCGGAAAGCTGGCGCAGGCCGACCTTGCGCTTTTTCATCAGGCGCATGACCTGTTCGTGATGCACCAGTTCTTCCCGGGCCAGGCGCGACATCATGTTGATCAGGTCAACGTGAGAATGGTATTTGGCAATCAGGCTCAGGGCAGTGCTGGCGGCCTTGAACTCGCAGTTCTTGTGGTCGATCAGCAGCGTTTCCTGATCGGCCAGCGCAGCCTGGACCCAGGCATCGGGCGTGCGGCAGCCAAGGAATTCGTGGATTTCGGGAAGAATCATGGGGCTCACGGAAAAAGTAGTCGAGCAAAGGTCGCCGATTATACCGGCCTGCCTCCAGACCACCAGCCACCGCCGTTGATATGCATCAAGTCGACGGGCCCTCCACAGCAACTATAGTTGAGCAACGCCATGCCTCTTTATTGCTGGAGACGCCGATCATGCAAGCCATTCGCAGCATCCTGGTGGTCATCGAACCCGAACATTCGGAAAGCCTGGCGCTCAAGCGCGCCAAGCTGATCGCCGGGGTCACCCAAGCCCACCTGCATTTGCTGGTCTGCGACAAACACCACGACCATGCCGGCATGCTCAGCGTGCTGAAGGCCGCGCTGGCGGCGGATGGCTACAGCGTGACCACCGAGCAGGCCTGGAACGACAGCCTCCACGAAACCATCATCGACGTGCAACAGGCCGAAGGCTGTGGCCTGGTCATCAAGCAGCATTTCCCCGACAGCCCCTTGAAAAAGGCCCTGCTGACCCCGGCGGACTGGAAACTGCTGCGCCATTGCCCGACCCCGGTGCTGCTGGTCAAGACCACCGGCTCCTGGAAGGACAGGGTCATCCTCGCCGCGGTCGATGTCGGCAATGCCGATGGCGAACACCGCCACCTGCATTCGACCATCATCGACCATGGCTATGACATCGCCCTGCTG
>NZ_JAOSHO010000747.1 GCF_025917275.1 Pseudomonas agronomica
ATCGCGAGCAAGCTCGCTCCCACAGGGTCTTGCATTCCAATCAGGGAATCGGTGCGTGATCAAACAGCGGCGTTATAGAACTGCTCGCTGCTCTTGTGCTCCACCAGCGCCTGTTCAATGGCCGCCTGGTGCACTTCATCGGCATGCTCTTCGCGGGCTTCCGGCTGGATGCCCAGGCGCGCGAACAGTTGCATGTCCTTGTCAGCTTGCGGGTTGGCGGTGGTCAGCAATTTGTCGCCGTAGAAGATCGAGTTCGCGCCGGCGAAGAACGCCAAGGCCTGCATCTGCTCGTTCATCGCTTCGCGACCGGCGGACAAGCGCACGTGGGATTTGGGCATGAGGATCCGCGCCACGGCCAGCATGCGGATGAAATCGAACGGATCGACGTCCTCGGCATTCTCCAGCGGCGTGCCGGCGACTTTCACCAGCATATTGATCGGCACCGACTCCGGGTGCTCCGGCAGGTTTGCCAGCTGGATCAGCAGGTTGGCGCGGTCGTCCAGGGATTCGCCCATGCCGAGGATGCCGCCAGAGCAGATCTTCATGCCCGAATCACGCACGTAGGCCAGGGTCTGCAGGCGCTCGCTGTAGGTGCGGGTGGTGATGATGCTGCCGTAGAACTCAGGCGACGTATCGAGGTTGTGGTTGTAGTAATCCAGGCCGGCCTGGGCCAGGGCTTCGGTCTGCTCCTGGTCGAGGCGGCCCAGGGTCATGCAGGTCTCCAGCCCCATGGCCTTCACGCCCTTGACCATCTCCAGCACGTAAGGCATGTCCTTGGCCGACGGGTGCTTCCACGCCGCGCCCATGCAGAATCGGGTCGAACCGATGGCCTTGGCCCGAGCCGCCTCTTCGAGGACCTTCTGCACTTCCAGCAATTTCTCTTTTTCCAGCCCGGTGTTGTAGTGGCCGGACTGCGGACAATATTTGCAATCTTCCGGGCAAGCGCCGGTCTTGATCGACAGCAGCGTGGAAACCTGGACGCGATTGGCGTCGAAGTGCGCGCGGTGCACGGTCTGCGCCTGGAAAAGCAGGTCGTTGAATGGCTGGACGAAGAGTGCTTTGACTTCGGCCAAAGACCAGTCATGACGCAGGTTGGCAGTGGTGCTGGCGCTCATGGGCATTTCCTTGATTATGCTTGGCTGGCGCCTGGGACATTCAATACCCACAGGCGCGACACGGATGTTCGGCATATTTAAGGAAGAGTCATGCGCTGTCAACCACGATACAAATGGCCGGTTTACATCTGGTTAAAAAACAAACAACCCTGTCTATTATGCAACGAACACACCGACACTGCGCAGCCGATCTGTACGCCTTGTGAAAGCGAGTTGCCCTGGCTTGGCGATCAATGCAACGTCTGCGCGCTTCCGCTGCCCATGTCCGGGCTCCGCTGCGGACAATGCGCCAAGCGACCGCCGGCTTTCGAGCGGGTCGTGGCGCCGTGGATCTATGACTTCCCGGTGGACACGCTGGTCACCCGCTTCAAGCATCAGGCGAAGTGGCCGCTTGGGCGCTTACTCGGCGAACTGTTGGCGCAGTCGATCCAACATCATTTTGATGAAGGGCTGGAGCGTCCCGACGCGCTGGTGCCGGTGCCACTGGCGGCTCGACGCCTCCGGCAGCGCGGTTTCAACCAGGCGGCGCTGCTGGCCCGCTGGCTCAGCGAGCCGCTGCAGATTCCTTGCGACGAGAATCTGCTGCTGCGCGTCCAGGACACCCCCGCGCAACAGGCCCTTGATGCCCGGGCGCGACGTCGCAATCTCCGCCAAGCCTTTGCCCTGGTGCCTGGCACTTTATTGAAGAACCGCCACTTGGCCCTGGTGGACGATGTGCT
>NZ_JAOSHO010000748.1 GCF_025917275.1 Pseudomonas agronomica
TGTGGGAGCGAGCTTGCTCGCGATGGGGCCCTTGAATTCAATGACTCCCGCCAACTGTTCACCTTGTCCTACAGTTTTGCCGTGCGCTGCCGTTAACCCAGCTAACCACGCCATAACATCTACAAGAGTGAACAGCATGCGCCTGAGCTTGAAGGCTAAAGTCCTGTCCTTGGCAATACTGCCGGTTTTGCTGTCTGCGGTGATCATCAGCCTGACCACGGCATTCATCTTGAAGGAACAGGCGAGCAACGAAGTCCAGCAAACGCGCGAGCGTCTGCTCAGCGAAGCCAAGGCTACGTTGCAGAACTATGTGGCGGTGGGTCTTACTGCAATCAAGCCGCTCTACGATGCCGCCGCGCCTGGCGATAACGAGGCGCGCGCCCAGGCGATCAAGCTGCTGTCCAACGTCAGTTACGGCAAGGATGGTTACTTCTTCGGCTACGACTCCGAGACCATTCGCCTGTTCAAGGCCAACAGCCCCGATGGCGTGGGCAAGAGTTTCAAGGACAACCGCGACCCGAACGGTGTCTATGTCAACCGTGACCTGGTGAAAGTCGCCAAGGACGGTACGCATTACCTGGAATACAGCTCGCCGCTGCCCGGCAGCAAGGACCTGGTGCCCAAGCTCGGCTATACCGAATACCTGTCCAAATGGGACATGGCGGTTGGCAGCTCGGTCAACCTGGACGGCATCGAAGCCCAGGTTGCCCTGGTGGAAGCCAAGGTCCACGACCGCGTGCAAGGCGTGATCTTGAGCATCGTCGGGATTGCGGCCGTGGTGCTGCTGGTGATCGCGGTGGTGGGCCTGCTGCTCGCCAACACCATCCTGCGGCCGCTGCACCTGATGAAAGACAACCTCGATGACATCGCGGCGGGCGAGGGCGACCTGACCCGGCGCCTGGCGATCACCAGCCAGGACGAGCTGGGGCAACTGGCCGGTTCGTTCAACCGTTTTGTCGACAAGATCCACGGCCTGGTGCGGCAGATCACCGACATGACCTCACAACTGACGGGCCTCGTCACGCAGGTGTCCGAACAGGCCCAGCGCTCCGAACAGGCGATGGAGCGCCAGCGCCACGAAACCGACCAGGTTGCCACGGCGATCAACGAAATGTCCTCCGCAGCCCAGGAAGTCGCGCGCAGTGCCCAAGGCGCCGCCGTCGCGGCCCAGCAGACCGATGAAGAAGGCCAATCCGCCAAGCGCGTGGTGGCCGGCAGCATCCAGCAGATCCACGCGCTGGTGAACGATATCCGCAGCAGCGGGGTGTCCCTGGACAGTCTGCAACAGGACGTGGCCTCGATTGTCAGCGTGCTTGGGGTGATTCGTTCGATTGCCGAGCAGACCAACCTGCTGGCCCTCAACGCTGCCATCGAGGCTGCGCGTGCCGGTGAAGCCGGGCGTGGGTTTGCGGTGGTGGCCGATGAAGTGCGGGCCCTGGCCAGCCGGACCCAGCAAAGCACCCAGGAAATCCAGGGAATGATCGACCGCCTGCAGTCGGGCACCCATGCGGCGGTGGAGGCCATGCGTCGTTCCAGCGAGGCTGGCGATGGCACCTCGGAACGGGCCAACGAGGCTGGCGCGTCGCTGGATACCATGGCCCAGCTGATCGGCACCATCAACTCGATGAACGCCCAGATTGCCAGCGCCGCCGAGGAGCAAACCGCCGTGGCCGAGGAAATCAACCGCAGCGTGCACCAGATCGCCGTGGCGGTTGACAGCGTTGCCGACGAAACCCAGCTCGGCGCCCAGACCTCCCGCAGCCTGGCCGACCTGGGTCAGCGCCTGGGCAAATTGGTGGGGCAGTTCCGGATCTGATCCCGGGGTAGCAGGAG
>NZ_JAOSHO010000749.1 GCF_025917275.1 Pseudomonas agronomica
TCCCTCGCCACAAAAGCTCCTCGCTTGTCTGAGGTGCTGCTCAGCCCTTCGCCGCCATCGCCGTCACTTCCACCCGCATCCCCTCGACCGCCAGCGCCGCCACGCCGACAGCCGCGCGTACGGGCCACGGCTTGGCGAAGAAGCGTTTATAGACTTCGTTGAAGGCTGCGCGGTCAGCCATGTCGGTGAGGTAGATGGTCAGGTGCAACACGCGGTCCATGGAACTGCCGGCGCGTTCCAGTGCAATCTTGAGTGCCTGCAACGTGCACTCGCTTTGCGCCGTGATGTCGCCCAGTTCCAGGCTGCCGTCGGCGCGGGTCGGGATTTGCGTGGAAACCAGCAGGCCGCCGAAGCCGGCGACGTCGGAGGAGATGGAGTCTGTATCCGGGTCGGGAGTGAACGTGATGTCTGGGTTCGCCATGGAAGTCTCTTGCTCATCAAAGAAAAAGGCCAGACACCTCAAGGCGACTGGCCTGCCAGTTTAGCGCCGATCTGCGAGCTGTCAGCGATTTCCTCTGGCTTGAGCCGCGGTCACCGTCGCCCCTGGACCATCCGCTTGGCGGTCAGCACGTGTTCCAGTTGCGGTTCGTCGACGGCCACCTGCGCGGCCATGTCTCGGGCTTGTTCCCAATCCAGATCAGGGCGCAACCATTCGAGTGCATTTTCTCCGGTGAAGGCCAGCAGCCGCTGCTGTTGATTGGCGATGTCGCCATAAGTCACCAAAGCCAGGCCGTCACAGCCGTTGGGCGTTTCACTGGCCTGGGCCAGGGCGGCGAGGAAGATCGGTGAGGATTGCCGCGACGTTGTATAGCTCAGGCGCTTGGCCTGGGCGCAGGCGCCAGTCTCCGTGGCCGCTTCGTACCAGCCGTCCACCGCCACCAGCACTCGACCGTCGCGCTTGATCCGGTCAAACACTTTGGAGCGCATCACCAGGTGCAAGGGTAGGTGGGTCAGCGGCGGCATGGTGCCCATCGACCAGACGGGCGACCACCCCCAGCGAACCTTGATGCACTCCAGCCGCCCGCCACGGTTGCGAATGGCACTGACCTGCATGTTCGGCTTGATCACGCTTTGTCGGTCATGCAGCGCGGGAGCCGCCGCGGCGTGAAGACTGTCGGCCGACAGGCCTGGGTTGTTGTGAGCACCGAACGCATCCCGTTGGGCAAAGAACGCCAGGGAATCCTTGGAAGAAACAGGCTGAACGAAACATTCACACATCGCGAAAACTCCAGGCAGATTTGGACTTCACCCCGCCGTGAAAGCCGCAAGGACCGATTCGTTTTCGGTGGGCTGCGGCGGTGTTATGTAGCTCCGAGCCGGCGCGCCAACGCTTGGTTCGAAAATCCTTGTGGTGACCGGATGAGCGGAAAATCAAGCGGCATTTCATCCACTTATGCGACCGCTCATCGTCTGCTTGGAGCGCTGCGCATTTCTCCAGGGTCGTTCGTTTTGTGCCCCAGCGCGGTCGCATCGACGGTGTATCGCGTGGGTGGTCCATTGGCTCGAACTGTTGAAGGACAACCGCCCGTGAGTGAAACCGACCTTGAAATGGAATTGAAAGCCTGGCGGCTGTTGCTCGAAGACGATGCATATCGCCTGGACTTTCCCGAGGATTACTACGACACGTTGATTCGGCGCGCTGACGAATTGGTGCTGCACGAACTTATCAGCCTGGAGGATTGGCAATTGCTCAAGGACGCAGCGGACCAGGCCTATCAGCTGACCGTGGAGATGCTGTCGAGGAACCAGCGCGATTGTTTGAACGTGGGGAGGATGCGCTTGCCCCGAGGCTGAATGCACGGGCCTCTTCGCGAGCAGGCTCGCTCCCACA